>DASZRZ010000053.1:0-4667 GCA_035548935.1 Terriglobales bacterium | reverse complement strand
GGCATACAGGCGTTCCGCCTTAATGCCGGTCGTAAACGGCAACTTGTCGCCCCTTACGTTGATGGCTACTACAAGCTCTTCCAGCGCCGCGTTTCCGGCACGCTCGCCGATGCCATTCACCGTGCACTCCACCTGACGGGCGCCGGCTTCCACCGCGGCCAGGGTGTTCGCCACCGCCAGCCCGAGGTCGTCATGGCAATGGACGGAAATCGTCACCTTATCCATTCCCGGCACCGTCTCCCGTACCGCCCGGATCAGGGCTGCATACTCGGAGGGCACGCAGAATCCAACCGTATCCGGAAGGTTCACCGTGCTTGCCCCTGCCTTCACCACTCCCTCCACCACACGGTAGAGAAATTCCGGGTCGGAGCGGGTGGCGTCTTCGGCGGAAAATTCCACATCCTCGCAAAGATTGCGGGCCTGGCGCACCGCCTCGATCGCCTGTTCCAGCGCCTGCTCCCGCGAAATCTTGAGCTTGTATTGCAGATGAATGTCGGAGGTGGCCAGAAATGTGTGAATGCATGGCCGCGCCGCCTCACGGAGCGCCTCCCCTGCCGATTCAATGTCCCGTCGTGTCGCCCGTGCCAGGGCGGCAATACGCGGCCCCCGTACCTGCCGCGCTATCATCTGGACCGCGCGAAAATCCCCCTGGGAGGCACTGGGAAATCCGGCTTCGAGCACATCCACGCCCAAGCCGTCCAAATGGCCTGCCATCAGAATCTTCTCGTCCATGTCCATGCTGCAACCCGGAGACTGCTCTCCGTCGCGCAATGTCGTATCGAAGATGGTGATGCGTGTCTTTTCCAAAGTCCCCCCTGCCGGCCCATCCTGCGCGCGGGCCATTACCACACCTTAAAGAGTAATTGAGCCCTACCCCCCAAGCCAAGGTTATATTTTTTGGGTAATCATTATAATTATTTATGCCATAATTTTGCCTGTGTGGGGGCAAAACCTCCCGGGCAAGGGGAACCATGGACCTTTTCCAGCTTGAAGTATTTGTCGCGGTGGCGCGGGAAGGCAGCTTCTCCCGGGCAGCGGAAAAGCTGTTCCGCACCCAGCCCGCGGTAAGCCAGGCAATCCGCAAGCTGGAAAACGAGCTGGGAGAACCCTTGTTCGACCGCTCCTCGCGCGATGGCAACCTTACCGATGCCGGGCATGTCCTTCACGAATACGCCCACAAGCTCCTGAACCTGCGAACCGAGGCCTCCGCCGCACTGCTCGATCTGCGCGACGTCCGCAGCGGACGCCTCTCCCTCGCCGCCAACGAGTACACCACGCTCTATCTTCTCCCCGTGCTGGCCGAGTTCCGAAGGCTGTATCCGATGGTCAAGGCAACGGTGCAGCGTTCTTTCGCCAGCCGCATCCCCCGCGGAATCATTGAGCACACCGTGGAACTGGGAGTTACCTCGTTTAATCCGGAAGACCCTTTGCTGCGCTCCATCGTGGTTTATCGCGACGAACTCGCGCTGGTGGTTTACCCGCGTCATCCCCTGGCCTCTGCCAAACAGGTCAGCATTCGCGATCTGGGGGTGGAATCCTTCGTTGCTCATAACGTGCCCTCGCCCTTTCGCCTGAAGGTCATTGAAGCCTTCAAGCGCCACCGCACCACTTTGAACATGGATACCGAACTGCCCACCATCGAAGCCATCAAGAAGTTTGTGATCTCGGAAAATGGCGTGGCGCTTCTGCCTGCGCTTTCCGTGGAAAATGAAGTGCAAAGGGGTGAACTTGTTCCCGTGGCCGTCGCGGATTTGCGCCTGGAGCGCAAACTTCGCATCGTTTACCGCCGCAACGCCAGCCTCTCCCACGCCGGGCGCGCATTTCTGAAAATTGCCGAGGCGCTTGCGGCTCAACAGAAGGGCCGGTACATGTATCAGCCGGAGAGATGACTCCCAGGCCGCCGGGCTCATTTTCAGGAAAACTGCAGGGATTCAGAAAGCCTGGGAGTGTAGCAAGAGCTAAGGCCCGTCAGGAGCGCCTGTCCCGTTCCTTCTTTCGCATCCAATCCGCCCACATCTCTTCGTAGGGCTTTTCGGAGGCGCGCATGGCGTGCCGGGCGCTTCTTTTTGTGACCAGGAAAACCACTTCCTCGGCAATGTTTTTGGTGTGATCGCCAGCGCGCTCCAGAGTCTGGCTCATAAACACCACATGAAAGCTCTCGGTGCGATGCGCCGCTTCCGGATTTTCAATGTGGCGGACCAGCAGCAGATTGCGCAAGCGGTCGAGTTCGGAATCCGCGCGCAGCACCTCGATCGCGAGCTTCACGTCCCGCTGCGCGAATGCCGCCGTGGCATCCGCCAGCATCTTTTCCAGAATCGACGCCATGGCGGTCAGGTCGCGCACGTCATTCGACTCCAGCCTCGCGGCCACCGTGCGCGCTCGATTGGCGAAATGCAGCAGCAGGTCGCCGATGCGCTCCAGTTCGATGACCAGCTTCAGGCAAGCCAGCAGATCGCGGGCTTCTTCTTCAGGGACGCGCGATATTGCAACCGTGACAGCCTCGTTAATTTGCCGGTCCAGGGCATCCAGCTCCTCTTCGCGCTGACGGATAAGCTCAAAGAGATTGGAGGATCCGCTGGAGATCGCATCTCCCACCGCCGAGGCAGCGCTGCGGGCAACATCACACGCATGAATCACCATCTGGCGCACATCTCCCGGCGACGGCGCAGGTGCGGGATTGGCGCGGAGAGTGCTCAAGTATTCCTCCGGCGGAGCTTCATGACTAAGGAGCCCTGAAACGGGCTTGGAACGTATTCTATCCATCGTACCCAACAGTCTAGCGGCCGGCGCTAAATACAACGTTAATTGCTAGTGAATTTCCCGATAGCCCTGATACGCCACACCAACAGATGCACTCCACCAACAGCCGCCAGGCCCGGACTGGCTCCCGGTCTTGTTTAGAGCTTGCGGAAAGCTCCGACCATAAATCGCATCAGGTGCCAGGCATCCATAAACTTGTACGGCGATTCGCCGGTGGTGTAGTGGCCACAGGGCAGGACTGCCACGCGATGATCGAGACGGCGGCGCCTGAATTCCTCCACTACCTGGCGGGAATACTCGGGAAGAAAGGTTAAGTCATAGGTGGCGTAGACGATCAATGACTTTTTGGGCCAGCGGCTGAACCGCTCGAAGTGAGCCTGGGGACTGATCGGCAGCCACGACTTTCTCAGACTGTCGAGTGTGATCTCCGATTCAATCCCCTCGCGGACATGGCGGGTGGATTGGCCTGTCCAGACCACATCGGCAAAGTACGTGGACGCATGGTTGAACGCATTTACGCGGAGCCTGGCGTCGTGCGAGCTGGCTATAAACGCGTAGCAGGAGCCCAGGCTCGTACCCAGGATTCCGAGTTCGGTGTAACCCCGCGTCTCCAGCCAGTCAAGACACGAGCGTATGTCGGCCACCGCCTGCCGCCCCGCGGCCAGGGTGCGCCCCACATTGGCGGAAACCGCATAGTCGGCGCGCTCCAGCTCCGCTGGCCGCCGGACGTCGTGATAGGGCATGCTCAGCCGCAGAGCGGCAATGCCAAAGCTGTTCAGCATCTGGCACAGGGCGTTATGCCCCAGCGCGTCGGAGTTCCACTGCGGTAGCACCACAACCGCGCGCCGTCCCTTGGAGGGAAACCAGCGGGCATTGGCAACATTGTTTTCCGGAAAGGGAGTCTGCACCGGAGAGGTAAAACGAAGAAACTCGGCCTCGCCCAGATCTTTTTGCGGATGAAAGCCATTGCCGCTGTAATACGGCTCTACCTTGTGGCGCTCGAGACGAAAATCCGAGGGGGTCCGGTAGGCGAAAAACGCATCGCTGTCGAGCAGGATTCTCTCGCTAAGCTGATGAAAGCCCGCCTCCTGCGCCTGCTTCGGATCCAGAATGGAAGCATCCGGCATGGCGCGATTCGATCCATTCGCGACATTCGCGCCCGGCCAGCCCTGGGTCCACTCCACGCCCCATTCAAACGGACGAACCACGCGGTTAGTGTCACGCGTGGTGAGACGGGTCTCCCAATCGTACATCCATCGCCGGTACAGATTTCGCATAGGCAAACAACGAATATAGCAAACGAAAAGCCCGGCCCGTTCCAGCGGACCGGGCCCGGAAGCAACAACCTTGTCAGCTCAAATTTTGCAGGGCCAGGCTGTCTGCGCCATGGAATGCTGCTCTTACGAAGCTGGCATTTATGAAGACGTACGATTCGCGCTGGGGCCTATCAGCAGAGCCGCACGGCTATTTTCGAGAACCCTGCATACGAGCCGCGGCCCGTTGCAGCGTGTGGTCGAGTGCCGCCTTGGACTTGGCATATTGCTCGGGGGTAATGCGTCCTTGCTGCCGGTCCATCTCCAGTTGAAAGAGCTCCTCTTTCAAGGCTTCCAGAATCGACTGCTTCTGGTTTCCCGCCGGAGGCCGCGCGGGACCTGCATTGCCGGTTGCAGCCTCGGAAGCGTTCTTGCCGCGCGTGGCAACATACACTCCGCCGGCAAGCAGTAACGTCCCAAGGCCACCAAGAATGACCCAGCGGTATTTATCCAGTGGACCGGGCGTTCCCTCGGGAGCTCCCAGACCGCCCCCGGGACGCGCCGTTGCCTGCTCCGCGCCCCCACCGGAAGGAGGAGCGCCCGATGGACCGGAGGCCGCACCCTGTCCCCCGCCCTCTTCCGCGATGCTTCCCG
>DASZRZ010000052.1:0-9624 GCA_035548935.1 Terriglobales bacterium | reverse complement strand
GCGGGCGAGATGTGGTCGGTGGTGACGCTGTGGCCGAGCACGGCGAGGACGCGGGCGGAGGTGATGTCCTTTATCTCGGGGACCTGAAGGCCCATGCCCTCGAAGTAGGGCGGGTGCTTGATGTAGGTGGAGGTGGGGTCCCAGGCAAAGGTTTCGGATTCGGTAACGGGAAGGCTCTGCCAGCGCTTATCGCCAAGGAAGACCTCGGCGTAGGTTTTGCGGAACATGTCGGAGGTGACGGCGTGTTGAATGGTGTCGGCCACTTCCTTGGTGGAGGGCCAGATATCGCGGAGGTAAACGGGCTTCTGATTGTGGCCGTAGCCGATGGGGTCCTTGTCGAAGTCGATATCCACGCGCCCGGCGAGGGCGAAGGCGACCACCAGGGGAGGTGACATGAGGTAGTTGGCGCGGACCTCGGAGTTGATGCGGCCTTCAAAGTTGCGATTGCCGGAGAGGACGGAGGCCACGACCAGATCTTCTTCACTGATGATGTCGGAGACCTCGGTGGGCAGGGGTCCGGAGTTGCCGATACAGGTGGTGCAACCGTAGCCGACGAGGTTGAAGTGGAGCTTGTCCATGAACTGGGTGAGGCCGGCGCGCTCGTAGTACTCGGTGACAACCTTGGAGCCGGGAGCGAGTGAGGTCTTGACCCAGGGAGGAGTGGAGAGTCCGAGTTCGACGGCTTTCTTTGCGAGCAATCCGGCGGCGAGCATGACCGAGGGGTTGGAGGTATTGGTGCAGCTGGTGATGGCGGCGATGACGGCGCTGCCATGCTGCAAATACTTGTGAAGGTCCACGGGCTTGCCGTTGGAGCCGTTGCCCTGCCAGCGGGGAGCGTTCTTCTTGCTGCCGGTGGAGGAGGCTCCGGGCTTCATGAGCGTGGGGAGCGCTTTTTCGAAGGATGCTCCGATCTGGGTGAGAGGGACGCGATCCTGCGGGCGCTTGGGGCCGGCAACGCTGGGCTCGACGGAAGAGAGGTCGAGTTCGAGGCGGCTGGAGTATTCAGCCTCGGGCATGCCGGGGGCGTGGAAGAGGCCCTGTTCCTTGCAGTAGGCCTCGACGAGGGCGATCTGTTCTTCGGAGCGTCCGCTGAAGCGGAGGTAGTTGAGGGTTTCCTGATCGACGGGGAAGATGCCGCAGGTAGCTCCGTATTCCGGCGCCATGTTGCCAATAGTGGCGCGATCGGCGAGTGGAAGCTGGTGCAGGCCGGGTCCGTAGAACTCGACGAACTTGGAGACGACGCCGTGGCGGCGCAGCATTTCGGTGATGGTGAGCACCAGGTCGGTGGCGGTGGCGCCCTCGCGCAACTTGCCGGTGAGCTTTACACCGACCACTTGCGGAATGAGCATGGAAACCGGCTGATTGAGCATGGCGGCCTCGGCTTCGATTCCGCCGACGCCCCAACCGAGAACGCCGAGGCCGTTGATCATGGTGGTGTGGGAGTCGGTTCCCACGAGGGTATCGGGATAAGCCGGGGGAGGCGCGCCGTTCAGGGCCTCGCCGACGAAGACGACGCGGGCAAGGAATTCGAGGTTGACCTGGTGAACGATGCCGGTATCGGGCGGAACGATGGCGAAATTCTTGAGAGATTTTTGTCCCCAGCGCAGGAAGGCATAGCGTTCCTTGTTGCGCTGGAACTCCAGTTCGGCGTTGAGCTCGAAGCTGCGGGCGGTTCCGAATTCGTCGACCTGAACGGAGTGGTCGATGACCAGCTCGGCGGGCGAGATGGAGTTAATGATGGAGGCGCGTCCGCCGAGGCGGGCGACGGCGTCGCGCATGGCGGCGAGATCGACGACGGCGGGAACTCCGGTGAAGTCCTGCATGAGCACACGGCTGGGGCTGAAGGCGATTTCCTTGGCGGGAACCTTGTCGCCACTCCAGGAGGCGAGAGCGCGGGCGTCGTCCGCGGTGACGACCTTGCCGTCCTCGGTGCGAAGCAGGTTTTCCAGCAGGATGCGAAGCGAGTAGGGCAGGTGGGTGGTGCGAATGCCCTGCTTATCGAGGGCGTCGATACGGAAGATGGTGTACTCGCGCTGGCCAACCTTTAGAAGCGAACGACTGCCGAAGCTGTTTGTCATGTGAGGTCTCTGAGTCCAAAAATTTAAGTTAAAAAGACAAAAGGGTGAACGTGACCTGGCGATCCGGCAGAAATTCAGCAGGGGGACTAGCCGCTACCGGACTACCAGGCTAACCATTCAGTGTAAAACCTGCCGGGAGGTTTGGTATATGGAATTTGGAGGGAGCCCCGACGGCAGAGAACGGGGGTACATCGGAACGGGATTACACCCAGCCGCGGAAGGCCTGCACCAGAAGCCATGCGTTGAGGGCGGCGATGAAGAGGGCGACGATCCAGGCGAGGGCCTGCACGGGGCGGGTGTTGACGAACTCTCCCATTTTGAGGCGGTCGCCGGTGAAGAGGACCAGGGGAAAAACCGCGAAGCTCAACTGCATGCTGAGTATGACCTGGCTAAGAATAAGGAGGCGGGCGGTTCCACTGGTTCCGTAGAGCGCGGTTACGATCACGGCAGGAATAATGGCCAGCAGCCGGGTGATGAGACGGCGCAGCCATGGCTGGAGGCGGATGTTGAGGAAGCCTTCCATGATGATCTGGCCGGCGAGGGTTCCGGTGAGGGTGGAGTTTTGTCCGCTGGCGAGCAGGGCGAGAGCAAAGATGGTGCTGGCTCCGGTGACACCGAGGAGCGGAGTGAGGAGCTGGTAGGCGTCCTGTATTTCGGCGACATGGCTGTGGCCGCTGGTGTGGAAGGCGGCGGCGGAGACGATCAGGATGGCGGCGTTAACGAACAGGGCCAACATGAGGGCGAAGACGGTATCGATTTTGCCGAAGCGGATGGCCTCGCGCATGCCTTCAGGGGTGCGCTGAAAGCGGCGGGTCTGCACGATGGCGGAGTGCAGATAAAGATTGTGCGGCATGACCGTGGCACCCAGAATTCCAATGGCGATGTAAAGCATCTGGGTATTGGTGAACAGCTCCATGGGGGGAGTGACGAAGCCGCGCAAAATGCCGAACGCATCGGGACGAGCGAAGAGGATTTCCAGTCCAAAGCAGATGAAGATGGTGCCGATGAGGGTGATGACCAGAGCTTCGATATAGCGGAAGCCCTTCTGCTGGAGCACGAGGATGATGAGCACATCGGCGGCGGTGAGGCATACGCCCCAGAGCAGGGGGATATGAAAGAGGAGGTTCAAGGCGATGGCGGAGCCGATGACTTCAGCGAGGTCGCAAGCGGCGATCTGAATTTCGGCCAGGGCCCAAAGGACGAAGCTGGCAGGACGGCTGTAGTGATCGCGGCAGGCCTGGGCGAGGTCGCGTCCGGTGGCGATTCCGAGTTTGAGGGCCAGGCTCTGTAGCAGGATCGCCATCAGGTTGGAGAGCATGATGACGAAGAGAAGACGGTATCCGAAGCTGGCGCCGCCAGCGAGGTCGGTGGCCCAATTGCCGGGGTCCATGTAACCGACGGAGACGAGGAAGCCGGGACCGGCGAAGGCAAGTAATTTCCGGAAGAACTTTGAAGAGACCGGGATGGGAAGGCTGCTGTGGACTTCCGGAAGGCTGGGAGTGCCGACAGGGTTACGCCATCCACGATCCGTTCCAGGTGCAGCGCCGATCGGCAAATCCGGGGTCCTCTAGGTAGCTTTAGCATACAGGATGACATAAACCATAGTTAATAGTTTTTCCGGCGCTATAGTTTCATCGCCGGGATGGCTGTGTCGGGAATAATGTGGGAGCAAAAGCGGGAATCAGGAACGGGGGCGGCGGATTGATTTCGAGGGGGACGCGGATTTAGCGGGAGAGACCCAGACCTTTTCGGCGGCGGCAGAGCCGAGGGGAACGCTTCCGGATCCGGTTGTGATGGAAAGCGTCTGATCGTAGTTGCGGCTGGCAAGATGAATGAGCGCTCCCGGGCGGATGGAGCGTTTTTCCAAAAACTCCAGAAGCATGCGGTCGCGTTCATAAACGCTGCGGACAACGTAGTCCTTGCCAGGTTCGGCGGCAGAGAGCAGGACCAGTCCACGGCGGGCACGGGACGCGGGGCTCTCAGGCGCCATGAGGTTGCCGTGAGGGCAGCTTCCGCCGCGCCCGATCTTGGCGACCAGTTTGGATTCGAAGTCGGCGGAGACGGCATGTTCGAGGCGCTCGGCTTCGTCGTGAACCTTCCACCATTCCATGCCGAAGACCTCGTGGAGCATGCGTTCGATGAGGTGATGCCGCACCATGGTACGGCGCGCAATTTCACGGCCCTCGCCGGTGAGTTGCACGCGACCCTCCTGCACGCGGACGAGGCCGTCGCGCTTGAGCCGGCGGAGCGCCATGGTGACGGCGGGAGGAGACACGGAGAGCCAGTGCGCGAGCGTGGCGGAGATGACCTCCTGGCCCTCGCTCTCGGCTTCGAGCACGGCCTTGAGGTAGTCCTCCTTGGATACGGTGATCATGGCACGGAATTATAACGAAGATGTTAAGCGGGGTTAATGAAGATGCGAGGTTAATGCGGAGGCATATAGAATCTGGCGGAGATGGCGATTTCATTCGAAATTAAGGCGCGGCAGGGAGCGGCGCGAAGAGGCAGGCTGATCACCGCGCATGGAGCGGTGGAGACGCCTGTGTTTATGCCGGTGGGGACGCTGGCGAACGTGAAGGGCATTTCGCAGGACATCCTGGAAGAGCTGGGAGTGGAGATTCTGCTGAGCAACACCTACCACCTTTTTCTGCGTCCGGGCGTAGAGATGATGAGGCGGCTGGGCGGGCTGCACCGGTTCATGAGTTGGGAGCGGGCGATTCTGACGGATTCGGGTGGATTCCAGATCTGGAGTCTGTCGAAGCTGCGGAAGATCAATGAAGAAGGAGTGCAGTTCCGTTCGCATCTTGATGGTTCGCTGCACATGCTGGGACCGGAGACGGCGACAGCGGCGCAGATTGCGCTGGGCGCGGACGTGATTATGGCGTTTGACGAGTGTACGGAGCATCCGGCGGAGCGAGGCCGGGCGCGGGAGTCGATGGATCTGACGCTGCGCTGGGCGGAGCGGTGCAAGAGGTACTTTGAAGAGCACAAGCATGAAGCGCCTTGGGCGGACGCGCATGGAGAGCGGAGGCAGGGGCTTTTTGGGATTGTGCAGGGTGGGATGCATCTGGATTTAAGGAGAGAGTCGGCGGAGCGAACGGTGGAGATCGGGTTTCCGGGCTACGCCATTGGGGGGTTAAGCGTGGGTGAGCCGCGTAATTTGACCCGCGAGGTGGTGGAAGCGACGCTGGAGCACCTTCCTGAGGATAAGCCCCGCTATCTGATGGGGGTAGGGACGCCGGAGGAGATCGTGGAGTATGCGGGGATGGGGGTGGACATGATGGATTGCGTGCTGCCGACGAGGGCGGCGCGGCATGGGCTGCTGTTTACGTCGGAGGGGAAGATCACGATCCGGAATGCGGCGTTTGCGGCGGATGAAGGTCCGGTGGATGCAAAGTGCGGATGTCCGGTATGTGCGCGCTACTCGCGGGCCTACCTCCGTCATTTATATGCCTGTAATGAACTTCTGGCGCAGGTTTTGAACACGGTGCACAATCTGGCGTATTACCTCAATACGATGCGAAATGTGCGGGAGGGCCTGTTAAGAGGGTCTGGCGGAGGTGAAGGCGTTACGAATGTACCTCCGGCGGCTGCCAAGGGTACGTAAATCAGCGGCGATTCTCAAACCCAACCTTGACACCTTGCAGAGCCTGCGGCATGCTATTCGACTTGGGGATTCCGTCAGGCTTCTTACCGATGTCCGTTCTACAAAAGAATCCCTGAAATCCAAAGCCCAAACGGAAGGCACCGTGTTCTTGCGGACGCACGCAAGACTAACGGCAGGTGCGCCGGTTGGTGCGCCGGTTATGGATGGGCGATGAAGACGCGGCAGGCAGAAGCCGCCCTTGGAACACCCCTGAGGAATACCCCCGACCCTGGACTTTGAGGGTTGAGGTGCGGTAAAGCGGCGGGGAACAGGAAGCAACGAATGCAAGTGATGGGATTGATGATGATGGCGATGCAGGCGCAGCCGGGCGGTGGTGGAATAATGATGTGGCTGCCGCTGGTTTTGATTTTTGTGATCTTTTATTTTCTGCTGATTCGTCCCCAGCAGACTCGCCAGAAGAAGTGGCAGCAGATGCTGGCGGACCTGAAGACCGGCGACCGGGTGATTACCAGTGGCGGGGTTCGGGGAACGATCATTGCATTGCGGGAAGATTATGTGCATCTGCGGGTGCCACCGGACAATTTGCGGCTGGAAATAGCGCGGTCGGCGGTAACCTCGGTGGCCACAGGCGAAGAAGAGCCGAAGAGCGCGTAAACGTTAAATAAAGAAGAGCGCCTAGCGTAGTCGAAGAAAAAAAGTTTGAGATTGGGAGCGGCCCGGCAGGGAGTTCCCCGAGTTTTCGGTAGCCAAGGTTTCGTAGTCCATGAAAAAGAATCTGGTTTACAAGTCGATCTTCATCGTTGCGCTGCTCCTGGTGTTTCTCTATGGGATTTTAGGGATTCCGAAGGGGGTAAGTGGCAATGCCCTTCTTCAATCGGTGCGGGAGCGCATTCACCTGGGCCTTGATCTGGAGGGTGGAACGCACCTGATCCTGCAGGTAATGGTGAATGACGCGGTGAATGCGGAGAGCGATCGCGCTGTGCAGCGGCTGAAGGACCAGTTGAAGGCCGGGAATGTGGCCTATGGGGAGATTTCCAAGTCGAGCCAGGGCGATGCGGTGGTGGTGCGCGGGGTGACGCCGGAGCAGTCGGGCGAACTGCGGCGGGTGGCGCAGGAGACGCTGGCGGAATACGATGCGCCGGTTGCCGGGGCGGAGAATAGCTGGACGGTTGCCATGAAGCCGCAGCAACTGGCGGAGCTGAAGAACCGGGCCGTGCAGCAGGCGATTGAGACGATCCGGACGCGTATCGATCAGCTGGGTGTGAGCGAGCCGGTGATTGAAGAGCACGGACTGGGCGAGTATCAGATATTGGTCCAGCTGCCTGGAGTGGACGATCCGACGCGGGTGAAGCAGATCATGCAATCGACGGCGATGCTGGAGATCCGGCAGTCGCTGGGCGGGCCGTATGCGACGGAGCAGGATGCATTGAGCGCGCACGGGGGAGTGATGCCTGCGGATGCGGTGATGCTGAAATCGGGCGCGCTGATGAAGCAGCGCCAGGGCGATTCCAGCGAGGGCGATCAGTTCTGGCTGGTGTCGCGCACGGCGGCGGTGAGCGGGCGCGATCTGAGGACAGCGGAGGCTTCGCGGGATGAGTTTAACCGTCCGGCGGTGAAGTTTGACCTTACCGGGGACGGCGGGCGGCGGTTCGCGAGCTTTACGGGATCGCACGTAGGCGATTCGCTGGCCGTGATTCTGGATAACAAAGTGCAGCAGGTGGCGACCATCCAGGAGCAAATCCGGGACCAGGGGCGCATTACCGGCGGGTTTACGGAAGAGCAGGCGAAGGATATCGCCATGACGCTGCGATCGGGCGCGCTGCCGGCGGGTATCCGCTACCTGGAAGAGCGTACGGTGGGGCCTTCGCTGGGAGCCGATTCGATCCGGCATGGCGTGACTGCGACGATTATCGGGCTGCTGGCGGTGATGATCTTCATGCTGTTCTATTACCGGGGCGCGGGAATCAATGCGGATTTGGCGCTGATTCTGAACCTGGTGATCCTGCTGGGATTCCTTGGGTTCAGCGGAGCGACGCTGACTTTGCCGGGAATTGCGGGAGTGATATTGACGGTGGGCATGGGCGTGGACTCGAATGTGCTAATCTTCGAGCGCATCAAGGAAGAGTTGAGCAACGGTAAGACGGCGCCTTCCGCGGTGGAGCAGGGGTTTGGACGTGCCTGGACGACGATTCTGGACACGCACGTAACGACGATCGTGTCGGCCATTATCCTATTCATATTCGGAACCGGCCCGGTGCGCGGGTTTGCCGTGACCCTGACCTTTGGTCTGCTGGCGAATCTGTTTACGGCGGTCTATGTGAGCCGGGTGATCTTCGACGCCCACCTGAACAAGCTGGAGCGTGGCGGGGCACTGAGCATTTAGTTGAAGCCCAAGTTTTAAAAAGCTTTAAGAAGCGAAGATTTAAGAAGTAAAAGATTGAGCTTTGTTGATGCAGGCCGGTTGACGACGGCAAGCTGAGGAACTCGTGGAGCTTTTTCACAATCCGCAAATAGACTTTCTCGGCAAGAAGTGGTTTTTTCTTGCCCTCTCGCTGGTTCTGAGCGTGGCCGGCGTGCTTTCGATGCTGTTCTGGCATGGTGTGCCTTTGAGCATCGATTTCCGTGGTGGGACGCTGGTGACGGTGAAGCTTTCGCATGCGCCGGACTACGGTCGCATCCGCAATCAGCTGGACACTGCCGGATTGAAGGCGGCGCAGATTCAGCGTTACGGGGCAGCCGAGCAGAACGAGGTGCTGATTGCGCTGGATTTGAGCCACACCAGTGAAGTGACGCTGGATGCGGGCAAGGCGCAGATTGTGAGCGCGCTGGCAGGCGGCCAGACGGGCAAGCCCGACCTGAATAATGCGGGCGTGCAGACGGTGGAGAGCTATCTGGTGCAGGCGGATCCGCTTAAGGCGGGCCCGGAATCGAGCCAGCGCTATGCGCAGCTAGCCCAGGCGGTGGTGACTCATCGCGACCGTACGCTGGGGGGTGTGCTTTCCAGCTTCGACCAGCTTAAGGCGGTGGCGCCGGAGGCGGCGGTTACGAGCTTGCAGGCGGGCTTCCAGTTATCGGATTTCAGTGTGCGGACGGTCGATATTGTAGGCCCGCAGGTGGGCAAGCAGCTGCAGACACAGGCCAAGCTGGCGGTGCTTTATTCGCTGGCGGGGATGCTGATTTACATCGCATTCCGCTTTGAGTTGATTTATGGTGTCGCGGCGGTGGCGGCGGTGTTTCACGACACGCTGATCACGGTGGGGGCGTTCTCGCTTCTCAACAAGGAGATTTCGCTGACGGCGATCGCGGCGATTCTTACCCTGGTGGGATATTCGATGAATGACACTATCGTGGTATTCGACAGAATCCGAGAGAATGTTAAGCTGCTGCGCCGGGAAAGTTTGTCCGAGGTGGTTAATAAGAGCATTAACCAGACGCTGAACCGGACGGTGCTGACTTCCGGGCTGACATTTCTGACGGTTTTATCGCTGTACCTGTTCGGGGGAGAGGTTCTGCACGGCTTTTCTTTCGCGCTGGTGGTGGGCATCCTTATCGGAACCTATTCATCCATCTTTATTGCCGCACCGATGCTGGTGGAATACCAGCGGTGGCGGAGCAGCGCGAACGGTTTGCAGGCGGCGGCGGCTCCGGCGGGAGCGAGTGCGGGACGGCGCGAAAAGGTCCGGGCCAAGTAAGGCTGGAGCCTGGCGGCGCGGGTGCAGGAAAGAGATTGGGACGGTTGTGGCTGGGCGGAAGTTCCCCGTGTTTTGCGGGAGCAAAACGCGGCGGTCCGGTGTCTAAGTCTACGGCAACATCAGAATCACGGTTTCACCAGGTTTAGAGCACAGCAGAATTGTGGCTTGAGCGAGATCAGGGCAAGTTCTGCAATGGAGAATAGGCCATGTTTGAAGACAGCCTTTTAGAATCATCGGGTAAATTCAA
>DASZRZ010000051.1:0-1893 GCA_035548935.1 Terriglobales bacterium | reverse complement strand
CAGGGCACGCCCGACCGGACTGAAACGAACATGAATCAAAAAGAGATCAAGGAACTGATCGATTACTTAATCGAAAAGGATATTGCCGAGTTTGAGCTGGAGCGCGGCGACGTGAAGCTTCGCATTAAGCGCGCCGGAGGTGAGCCGCAGTCCACGGTTGAGCGGGGCTCGGTTCCGGGAACCCCCGTGCTGGTTCCGTCTCTGAAGGCCGCGCCCACTGTGCCTCAGCCGCCGCATACTGCAACGGCAGCCAGTGTTGCGAGTGGGGTTTCAGAGACCGGAAGCCCAGAGACAGGCGGTTCAGAGACCAGAGGTTTCCAGGCCGATCCCGGGGCGTCGGGCGCCGCGGCAACTCAGGCGGGGCGGCATACGATGCGTTCCCCCATTGTGGGCACGTTCTACGAGGCGGCGTCGCCGGGAGCACCGGCGTTCGTTAAGGTGGGGGACAGGGTCGAGGCGGGGCAGGTGCTTTGCGTGATTGAGGCCATGAAGCTGATGAACGAGATTGAGGCGGAGGTGTCCGGGGAAATCGTGGCGCGGCACGTGAACAATGCCCAGCCCGTGGAATATGGACAGCCGCTGTTCGACATCCGCTTGAGCAAGCCGTAAGTCTGGGGCGCAGAATTGTTTAAAAAAATTCTCATCGCCAACCGCGGAGAGATCGCGCTGCGGGTGCTCTGCGCCTGCAAGGAGATGGGCATCCGCACGGTCGCAGTCTACAGCGAAGCCGACCGCAATTCGCTGCACGTGCGCTTCGCGGATGAGGCGATCTGCATCGGTCCGCCACGCCCGGGTGAGAGCTACCTGAATATTCCCTCCGTAATCAGCGCCGCGGAAATCTCCAACGCGGACGCAATCCATCCCGGATATGGCCTGTTGAGCGAGAACGCCGGTTTTGCGGAGGTGGTGGAGACCTCCGGCATGAAGTTTATCGGTCCGCCGCCGGAGGTGATGCGGCTGATGGGCGAAAAGGACAAGGCGCGTGCGGCGATGAAGGCCGCCGGCGTGCCGGTTTTGCCGGGGTCGGATGGGGTGATTGGCAGCGAGGACGAGGCGAGGGAGTGGGCGCGGACGATCGGCTATCCCGTGATCATCAAGGCGTCGGCGGGCGGCGGTGGGCGCGGAATGAGGGTGATTCAGGAGGAGTCCGAGGTTTCCAATCTGTTTCAGTCGGCGCGGACCGAGGCAGCAGCGGCCTTCGGGAATGGCGATGTTTACATGGAGAAGTTCATCGCCAGGCCGAGGCATATCGAGTTCCAGATTCTTGCGGATATGCACGGCAATGTCGCCAGCCTGGGGGAGCGTGAGTGCTCGATTCAGCGGCGGCACCAGAAGCTGCTGGAGGAGTCACCTTCGCCGGTGGTGACGCCCGATCTGCGGGCCCGGATGGGACATCTGCTCTCCAGCACGCTGGGAAAAATTGGCTACGTGAACGCTGGAACGGTCGAATTCCTGATGGATGAGGACGGGAAGCTCTACTTCATCGAAATGAACACGCGGATTCAAGTGGAGCATCCGGTGACCGAGATGGTGATGGATGTGGATATGGTGAAGAGCCAAATCCGGCTGGCGCTGGGGGAGAAGCTGGAGTCGGTGTATCTGGGGAAGAGGCATCCGCGAGGGCACGCGATGGAGTGCAGGATCAATGCGGAGCATCCGGAGAAGTTCACGCCATCGGCGGGAAAGATCAACGTTTTTCACTTCACGGGCGGAACCGGGGTGCGGGTGGATACGGCGATGCATGCGGGCGCAGTGGTGCCTCCTTATTACGACTCGCTGATTGCCAAGCTGATTGTGCATGGCAAGGATCGCGAAGAGACGATTGCAAGGATGGCCCGGGCTCTGGAGATGTTCATTGTGGAAGGGATTTATACAAGCATTCCGCTGCAGCGG
>DASZRZ010000050.1:0-4076 GCA_035548935.1 Terriglobales bacterium | reverse complement strand
CGTGGCGCGCACATAATGCAGGATTGCTCCTGCCGCAATGGATGCCGCGGGACGCCCCGCCAGACCGAAGCCCTCCAGCGAGAGCACACCGAAATGATTCTCCATCAGCGGGATTGCGTAATCGGGGGAGAAGATCCAGTCCTCCAGCGGCGTACGCGACCAACCGGCGCTTTCGCCAAGGGCCGCGCGCAGATCCGGGGGAGTTGCGGAAGGGGTATCCCCGAATTTCGCCAGCGGCCGGCTTGGAAGCTCAAACAGGGGAGCCGACGAGCCAAACAACACTTCTCGGGGACGCAACTGCTCCAGCTCTTCAATCACGCGGCGGTGAGCCTCCGGTCCGCTGAATTCGGTGGCGCGAAACTCTCCCGTGGAAAGATCGAGAGCGGCGAATCCCACGCGCGGGAAAGTATTGCCGGATCGCGCCGCGCCTTTGGCCTCGGGGCTGGCCGCTATGGCGGCGAGAAAATTATTTTCCTCCGCCCCAAGCTGGGAATCGGCGGCGGTGCCGGGCGTTACCACGCGCGTGACCTCGCGGCGCACCAGCTTTTTTGCCAGCCTCGGGTCTTCCATCTGTTCGCAAAGCGCGACCTTGTATCCCTTGCGGATCAGCTTGTTGATGTAGCTTTCCGCGGCATGATGTGGAATGCCGCACATGGGCACGGCGATGCCTTTTTCCTTATTGCGCGAGGTCAGCGTGATCTGAAGTTCCCGCGCCGCCACCACTGCGTCTTCGAAAAAGAGTTCGTAGAAGTCCCCCAGCCGGAAAAAAAGCAGGGCTGAGGGATGATCCTTCTTCACGGACGCATATTGCCGCATCAGGGGAGTGGTTGCGGATTCCGGCCCATTTCCGGCAGCAAAGGGCTCGCTGGGGCCAGCCTTGCCGGTCTCCGGTTCAACATGCGGACTGGGCGGGGTATCCATAAGCTTGCTTCAAGGTTAAACTGCGTGAGCTTCGGATCGCAGGATGCCGGATTATAACAACGCGGCACGCCTGCCGGTCTCTCTGTGTACTCGCAAAGATCCTTCCACCGGAATGGCCTTATGCGGTTGACTCGCGGCGGGCTCGGTGCTTTCCTTATTCGTCCCTATGGAATTACGTAAAGATCCCATCACGCGCTCCTGGGTGGTCACGGGAGACGATATTCCGCTGCCCGCGCCCGAGCAGTTCTGCCGCTTTTGTCCCGATTCCGTGGAGCCGTCGCAGGTCATCTCAGAGCGCCCACCGGTCAAGGGAGGCGCATGGTCGGCGCGTGCCGTGGTCCATCCCGCGGCGCTCTACCATGTTGAAGGAGACCCCCAGCGCCAGGCGAATGGAATCTACGACCGCATGCAGCCCGTGGGCGCCCATGAAGTGCTGGTGGAGAATCCACGGCACGACGGTCACCTGTGGACGGCCTCCGATATCGAGATTGAGCAGTTTCTGATGCTGGCGGCATCCCGCATCATTGACCTCAAGCGGGACGAACGATTCAAGTATGTGACCATCTTTAAAAATCAGGGGACATTGGCCGGCCAGGAGTTCCAGCATCCCGTATCGCAGCTGGTGGCCACGACCTTCGTGCCGCGGCGCATCCTTTATGAGCTGCGCGCCGGACGGGATCACTACGAGCGCAAAGACCGCTGCGTGTTCTGCGACATCATCAGCCAGGAGGAAAAGCAGGCCGTCCGCCTGGTGGAGAGCCGGGGTGAATCTCTCGCCTTGTGTCCCTATGCCCCGCGAGTGCCGTATGAAACGTGGATTCTCTCGCGCCAGCATGAAGCATCGTTTGAACGCCAGGCCCAGCGCCCCAACGCGCTGCGCGACCTGAGTGCCCTGCTGCGGCGCACCCTGATAAGGATTCGCTCGGTGGCCGAGGATTTTCACCTCGTGGTGCATACCTCTCCCAATACGCTCTACCGCTCAACGGTTCTGGGATATTGGAAGACCCTCGACGACGATTACCACTGGCACATTGAGATTCTGCCCATCCTGCGCGACAAGCCGCGTTCCTACACCGTAAAAGAGGTTTACTTCACGCCTGTCACCCCGGAAACCGCCGCCGCGCGTCTCCGACAGGTGCGGGCGGAGTGAGTTCTGCCATGACCGTCCGCCGCATGAAGACGCATACCGCCGAGACTGGATATGTTTACCAGTATTACTTCGTCGGGAACCGCCCGGCGCTCCCGGGCGCAACCGGCAATCCCGCTACAGAGTATGTATTCGACGTATCCTCGGACCGCAAGACCACCTATGCCGTCAGCATATTCATCGGTGAATTGGCAGCTCAGCAGTGGGCGGAATCGCATGGACGCCCACTCAATGATGCCGAACGGTATGCCGCCGCGAAGCTGGCCCTGCTGCGGACCTTCGACACGGTCGAGGATTTGCTTGCGGGCAGCCGCCGCGTGATGGTGAGCGGCAAGGATATCGAAGAGATGCTGACGCCACTGCTGGGATGAAAATCCAGGATGAAAAGTTAGGTTCCGCAATCAGAGGTTAAAAAGCCTGTCCGCAATACCGGAAGCCGCCTGCTATTTCCTTGCGGAAATCGCTTCCGTAATCGCCTGCACCAGTCCGGGGATGGTGTACTCGCGCGCTTCCACATGCACCGGAAGGCCAAGTTCGCGTAGCGTGCCCGATGTTACCGGGCCAATGGAGGCTAGTTGAATGCCCGCCTGCAGGGCCTGTTGGATCAGCTCGCTGCCTGCCATCGCGGAGAAATTCCGCGCGGTGGAAGAGCTGGTGAATGTGATCACATGGGGCCGCTGAGCGGGATCGGCCAGAATGTCGCGCAGCTTATGCCGCGAAGTTTCCGGGATGATGGTCTCGTAGGCTTCGACTACATCCACGGACGCGCCTGCCGCCGCCAGTTCGCGGGGGATTACGTCGCGGGCCACCCTGGCCCGGACCAGTAGAACCCTGGCACCCTCGACCCTTCCACGCAAAGCCTCGACGACCGATTCCGCGATGTACTCCCGCGGCATGACCTCCACGTGCAACCCATGGTTCTCGATTGCCTGCCGCGTGGCCGGTCCAATGGCGGCAAGCTTTACGCGAGTGAGGGAGGCCATGGGTAACCCTGCCGCCGCCATCCTTGCCGCCAGGGCTTCCACTCCATTCACGCTGGTGAGGATGAGCCACTGATAGCTTTCGATCGCGGCAAGGGCCTGATCGAGCGGGGTCCACGAGGCGGGCTGGCGGATTTCGATGAACGGAATCTCCACCACCTCCGCCCCGAACTGGCGAAGGGCTTGCGAGAGCCGTCCGGCTTGTTCCTGCGCGCGGCCAACAAGAACTCTGGTGCCGGCGAGTTCGCCTGTGAGAGTCAAAGGTCCATCCTGCGCGGCAGGTGATTCATCCACGTGCCGGAGTCAAGGCTGCTGCGGAGCCGGTGCCATGGTCGTGGAGCCGTAAACGTCCCGCAGTATCTCATTGGCTCCGCGGGACAACAGCGCCCCGGCAGTGCGCTCTCCCAGTTCTTTGGGATCGCTGCCTTGCCGGAACTCACGGATCAGCTCCGATCCATCGGGGCGCGCCACCACGGCGGTAAGGTCGATTAAGCCGTTGTTCACCGTGGCAAAGGCTCCGATGGGAACCTGGCAGCCGCCGCCCAGCGCTCCCAGCAGCGCCCGTTCGCACAGCGTCGCAATGCGGGTATCGTTGTGGTTCAGAAACTCCACGGCGTCGCCAGTGGCGTTATCGCCCGCGCGAATCTCAATGCCGAGCGCTCCCTGGCCTGCCGCGGGACACATGACATTGTGCGGCAGCAAGGTGCGTACGCGCTCGGTCCGTCCCAGGCGGACCACACCCGCATGGGCCAGAATCACGGCGTCGTATTCGCCGTCTTCCAGCTTGCGCAGGCGGGTATCCACGTTCCCGCGCAAAGGAAGAACCAGCAGGTCGGCGCGCAGCGCCGTAAGCTGCGCCTGCCTTCGCAGGCTGCTGGTGCCTACGCGGGCGCGCTGCGGAAGGGCAGAGATGGAATCGAAGTGCCGCGATACGAAAGCGTCCCGTGCATCCGCGCGCTCGGTGATGGCGGCGATTGCAAACTCCGGGGCAATTTCCGTGGGGAGGTCTTTCAGGCTGTGGACCGCCA
>DASZRZ010000049.1:0-4308 GCA_035548935.1 Terriglobales bacterium | reverse complement strand
ACTCGAAACTGTCCGGCGCGAAAGTTTACGCCCGAGACGGAGTCGCCGGTGACCCCATGGCACTCCGAGCATTGGGTGCTATAGATTTGCGAGCCGTAGACGATGTCGGCTTCCGCGTATTGAATGACGTCTTGTGCCTGTGCGGGGAGCGGGAAGTGCAGCAGTAGGATATACAAGCCCAGGCATAGAAGTGGGAAGCGATAACGGCCGGGGAAGTTTTTCGCAGGAGCCGCCAGGGCGCCGCCTGCGGGCAAGCCACCGTGACCTGTCAATGGCATTGGAATGCGTCTTCTTTCTTAGTGCTTCTTGCCGGGGATACCTCCCTGACTTGCCGGTGATATCTTCCCGACTTTATGGAAGAGCACACTTATATACCCAGGCTGTCATGAGTTAAACCACATTTTTCGATGCGCCGCGTGCCAACGGGAAATCGAGAGATGGGTTTATACTCCTCCCCGGATGGCCACCGCGCATCAGTACCTGTCTTCGCTGCCCTGGTATGACATCGACGATCCCGGCTCTCCCGCTCTGGACGAGCTCGCGAAACGCTTCGGCCTGCACGAACTACAAATTGAAGACTGCCGCCACCGGCCCCAGCGAGCCAAGCTGGAGGAGCACGACCACTATATTTTTGTGGTGCTGAAGCACGTTTGCCCGGTGGACGAGCTGACATTCGATGACCTGGATGTCTTCCTCGGAAAAGATTTTCTGATTACCGTCCATCGTCCCAATTCAACCGCGCCCGAACGGCTGCGGCAGCGGGCGCACGAGGATGGGAAGGAGCGGCTGGACGAGCTTTTTTACCATCTTGTCGATCTGGTGGTGGATGAATACCTGCCCATTCTCGACACGACGGCGGAGGCGATCTCCGATGTGGAGGCTGAGGTGTTGGAGCGTCCCGAGCCCGACGTGCTGGCGCAAATCCTGAGCCTTAAGCGGCGGCTGGTGGAGTTCCGGCGGATCAGCGGCGCCATGCGCGACCTGGTGAATGGGCTGATGCGGCGGGAAAAAGGACTGCTGGGAGACGACCTCGATCCCTACTTCCGGGATGTTTATGATCATCTGGTGCGTACGGTGGAGCTGGTGGAAACCCACCGCGACATACTGACGGGTTCGCTGGATATTTATCTTTCCGCGGTTGCCAACCGCACCAACGAAGTGATGAAGGTTTTGACGATCTACGGCACGGTATCGCTGCCGCTGGTGGTGATCACTGGATTTTTCGGGATGAATCTGAACATCCCGTGGATGCACAGCTCGCATGGCGTGGAGTTCGCGGTTCTGCTGATGTTGTTTTCGTCGGTGGCGGTTCTGATGTACTTCAAGCGGAAGGGCTGGTTTTGAAGAGCTGCCGAAGGCAGCCGCATACTTGCAGCCCGGTGGGCAGTGCCGGGCCGGGAAAGAGCCAGGGAAGAGGCGAATGTTAGAGCTGGCAAAAAGGGCAACGAGCATCGTGCAGGCGGAGATTCGCGCGATGAGCGTGGAGTGCGAAAAGGTGGGGGGAATTAATCTCGCGCAGGGAGTCTGCGATACCGAGGTTCCGCCCGAGGTGCGCCGCGGCGCCGAGCGCGCTATTGAAGAGGGATTGAACCAGTACACGCGGCTCGACGGCATTGCCACGCTTCGACGCGAGATCGCCCGCAAGCTGGAGCGCGAGAATGGAATCATCGCCGATGCCGAGAGCGAAATTCTCGTGACCTCGGGCGCGACGGGAGCGTTTTACTCCGCCTGCCTGGCGCTGGTGAATCCCGGCGATGAGGTCATAATTTTTGAGCCTTACTACGGCTACCACGTCAACACCGTGCTGGCCCTGGGTGCGGTTCCGGTGCTGCTGAAGCTCAAGGCGCCCGATTGGAGCTTTGAGGCCGCCGATCTTGAGAGGCTGGCGACGCCGCGCACCCGGGCAATCGTGCTGAACACTCCGGCAAATCCTTCCGGCAAGGTGTTCACCCGCGAAGAGATTGAATGGATCGCGGAGTGGGCGCGAAGGCGCGACCTCTTCGTGCTGACCGATGAGATTTACGAATACTTCGTTTACGACGGCCGCTGCCACATCAGCATCGCCAGCCTGCCGGGAATGAGGGAGCGGACGATTACGATCTCCGGTTTCTCAAAGACGTTCAGCGTGACGGGATGGCGCGTGGGATATGCCGTATGCGACCGGCGGTGGGCACAGGCGATCGGGAACCTGAGCGACCTGGTGTATGTGTGCGCGCCCTCGCCGTTGCAGTGGGGAGCGGCGGAGGGACTGGTGAATTTGCCGGAAAGTTTCTACACCAGCCTGAAGGATGAGTATGTGGCGAAGCGCGACCTGATCTGTGCGGCGCTTACGGAGGCGGGGTTGCGTCCTTCGGTGCCGCAGGGAAGCTACTACATTCTGGCGGATGCCTCGCGTTTGCCGGGCCGCAACAGCAAGGAGCGCGCCCGCTATCTGCTGCGCGAGACCGGCGTGGCGAGCGTTCCGGGTGAGTCGTTCTTCCAGGGAAGCTCGGGCGAGGATTTTCTGCGCTTCTGCTACGCCAAGACCGATGCCGACCTCAACGAGGCGTGCCGGCGGCTATCGCGGCTCAGGGTGGGAGTTTAGGCGGGAGTTGCCAAGGGAAATCAGCCTGAAGGGCTGCCTGCCCATCCGCCTCCAGGGCAGGGGCAGCAATAGCCGGGCGGATGAAAAATCAGGAATACGAAAATCAGGCGTATCAAAAATTAGACCCGGGATGGCGGAAAAAGTTGCATGCTCCGGGGAATCGTACGTGCCGGTAGGGCATGTTTTCCTGCCGTGGACTATCGTGTTGTGAACCCGCCTCGCCACCCTTGCACGAAGGCCTGCACCCCCATAATCTCGTGAAAAGGGGAACATCACAGGCCATCAGTATGGAATCGGAGGCGCGCCGGACAGCCCAGTCCTTTTTACTACCGGGAGGCATCATTGTCGTCCTGGCGGTGGTGCTGCGTTCCACGGGGATTCTTCCCGTGGACGAGCATTCCGGACTCGGCTTCTATCTGCTCACGGTGGCGGCGGCGGGCACCTTGCTAGCGTGGAGATTTCATTCCAGCCGCGCACTCTATGCGCTGCTGATCGTGGCCCTGGCCGACCGGCTGGTGTGGTGGCTGGTGAATACCCGCGACCTTCCCGATCGCGTGACCAACACCGGTCTTGATCTTGTTGCCATACTACTTCCGCTTAACTTCGTATTGCTTGCCCGGTGGCGGGAACGAGGCGTGAGCCTCAATACCTTTTTCCCCAAGCTCGTACTGATCACTCTGCAAATGGCAGTCGTGGGAGTGCTGTGCCGTCCGGAGACGGAGTGGAGCATGCACTGGATGAGGGCGGCGCTGCTGCCGAAGGGCCTGCTTGGATGGACGTACCTGCCGCAGCCGGTGGTGCTGATCCTGACCGCGGCGCTGATTGCCATTGGGGCGTCATGGTGGATCAAAAAGAGGCCGCTGGATAGCGCGTGGTTCTGGGCGCTGATTGCCTGCATTCTGGCGGTGCGCAGCGCGCTGGCGCCGGGAGTGGCAACATTCTACTTTGCCACGGCCGCCATCGTTCTGGTGCTTGCGCTGGTGGACACCTCCTACCTGCTCGCCTATCACGATGAGCTTACGGGAATCCCGGCCAGGCGGGCCTTCAATGAGGCTGCGGCACAGTTGCAAGAGCCGTATGTTATCGCGATGGTTGACGTGGATTACTTCAAAAAGTTCAACGATACCTACGGACATGAAACCGGCGATCAGGTGCTGCGCATGGTTGCCGGCAAGCTGTCGCGAGTTTCCGGCGGAGGCCGCTCCTACCGCTGCGGAGGCGAAGAGTTCGCGGTGGTGTTTGCGGGCAAGACGCTGCAGCAGGCGTTGCCCCATCTGGAAGAGCTGCGGCAAACCATTGAGGCGAGCCAGTTCGCGATTCGCGGCTCCGACCGCAGCCAGAGGCGCAGGCCGGAACGGCGCTACCATCCGGCGGAGAAGCGGGGACAATCGCCGCGTTCGGTATCGGTTACGGCCAGCATCGGCGCGGCGGAGTTGAGTCCATGGCTGCCTCAGCTGGATGACGTTATGAAAGCCGCGGATCAGGCCCTTTACCAGGCCAAGGATGCAGGCCGGAACCGCGTGGAGCAGTGGAGTCCGGTGGCGGCGAGCCGCCTGCGTCCGGTCACAATGAAAAGAAGGGTGCGGACTAGAGATTCCACGGATGTTGAAAAGCAGGCTCAGTAGATATCGAGATCACGCGCGAAGATTACCGGCCCGTGAAAACCTTCCATGACCTCCCTTACGATCTCGGCAGGCGGCTTGCGAATGACGGGATGGTAGAGC
>DASZRZ010000048.1:0-4053 GCA_035548935.1 Terriglobales bacterium | reverse complement strand
TTAGAGTTAACCCATGCCGCTGAAAACTTTATTCCTCAATCCTCCTTCGTTTGAAAACTTCGATGGCGGCGCCAGCTCACGCTGGCCGGCTACCCGAGAGATCGAATCCTACTGGTATCCGGTATGGCTGGCCTATCCCGCCGGCCTGATCGAGGGTTCGCGTCTGCTGGACGCTCCTCCACACCACATCACGGCGGAAGACACCATTGAGATTTGCAAGGAATATGAATTCCTCGTGCTGTTCACCAGCACACCGGGATTCCCCGGCGACATCAGGCTCGCCGACCGGGTTAAGGAAGCCAATCCCGGCATCAAGATCGCCTTTGTGGGGCCGCACGTCACCGTACTTCCCGAACAGACGCTGCGTGAGTGCAAGGCCATCGACTTTATCGTCCGCAAGGAATTTGACTATGCGGTACGGGACTTTGCTCACGGCAAGCCGTTTGCCGAAATTGCCAACGTCTCCTACCGGAGCAATGGCAGCTATGTCCATAATCCCGAAGGTCCGCAGATTACCGACCTCGACGAGCTTCCTCACGTAACCGACATCTACCGTCGCGATCTCGACATCAGGAAATACAACGTTCCCTTTCTGCTGCATCCCTTCGTGGCCCTGTACACCACCCGCGGATGCCCCGCGCAATGCACCTTCTGCCTGTGGCCGCAGACGCTCAGTGGACACCCCTGGCGCAAGCGCAGCACGGACGACGTAGCCATGGAGATGGCCAAGGCCAAGGAATACTGGCCCTGGGTAAAGGAATTTTTCTTCGACGACGACACTTTCAACATTCAGAAGGCGCGCACCATCGAGCTCTGCGAAAAGCTTAAGCCGCTGAAGATGACGTGGTCCTGTACGTCGCGCGTCACCACCGACTATGAAACCCTGAAGGCCATGCGCGATTCCGGCTGCCGCCTGTTGATTGTGGGCTACGAGTCGGGCGATCCGCAGATTCTCAAAAACATTAAAAAAGGCGCCACGGTCGAACGGGCCCGCCAGTTCACCAAGGACTGCCACAAGCTGGGATTGAAGATCCACGCCGACTTCATCCTCGGCCTCCCCGGCGAGACCCGGGAGACCATTCAGCGCACCATTGATTTCGCCAAGGAACTCGACTGCGAAACCATTCAGGTTTCGGTCGCGCACGCCTACCCCGGAACCGAGATGTTCGACTGGGTGGTGCAGAACGGATACATGCGCAAAGACCAGCCAATGGCGGATGCCGGAGGCCACCAGTTGGCGCATATCGAGTATCCCGGCCTTCCCGCGGACGAGGTCATGGAGGCAGTTCACCGCTTCTACGACGAGTACTACTTCCGCCCCAAAGCTGTTTACCGTATTGTGCGCAAGGCGATCTTTAACAACGACGAGCGCAAGAGGCTCTACAAGGAAGCGCGGGCTTTCCTTAAACTGCGCCGGACCCGGCAAAAGTACGTGGAGGAGCAACGCGCCAAGAGCGCCGCGCTGGCAAACAAAGAAACTCCAGCAGCTCCGGTAAGCGCTTAAACCTTATGGAACGGCGTTCGCAACAGCGCCGTTCCTCCCTTCTTTTTCTGGAAGCCAATCTCTCGTGACTTTTAAGCGACAAGCCACCCTTGCGGGCGTTGCCGTGTTCGCGTCCTGTGGAGACGTCGCCCTGGCTCACGGCATGAAGTCGGTGGGCGAAATTTCCCTGGCAAACTGGACTCATGCCATCACCGCCATTTTTACCCCCTGGGTGGCGCTGGGCATCCTGCTCCTCATGGCCTTCTTTGCCGCCTATTTGACGGCGCTGTCATTCGCCGATCTCACCTATGTTCTACCGGCGACGGCAATCGGTTACGTCATGATTGCGCTCATGGCTAAATTCCTTCTGCATGAATTTATCCCCGCGACCCGCTGGATCGGGATTGGGTTGATCGTGGCTGGCGTTGGCTTCGTAACTCAGGGACCCGCGCTTACCAAAATCGAAGAGACGAAGGACGCACCCGCCACCGGAGCCCGCAATGCATAACGGCTATACGTGGGGCAGCATTGGCGCGGTGGTCATGGCTTCAACGGCGGGCGATGTACTGATTTCGATGGCCATGAAGCGTGTGGGTGACGTTGGCGAACTGTGGCACACGCGCGGACTGAAAGCCGTTGTTCAGCGCATGATTAGCACTCCAACCTTGTGGCTGGGCGTGGCATTCATGGCTGTGGCCTTCTTTGCCCTGCTTACTGCGCTTTCATGGGCTGACGTAAGCCTGGTGGGACCGGCATCGGCATCTCTTACCTTTGTCACCAACGCCATCGCGGGCAAGTTCCTACTTCACGAAAACGTCGATCACCGCCGCTGGATGGCAGCCCTGCTGGTCGGTAGCGGAGTATTGTTGATAGCGTTGTAGCTCTGCGCAGAGATCAGCGTTCCCGGTCCAGCAGCTTCATCAAGCCTGTAGCCGGAAGATCCTTCACCAGGAAACGCTCCTTCTTCCCGGCGGCTCGTGCAACCGCCTCGGCGGCCATGTATCCACTGCGAATCGCTCCTTCCATGGTGGCGGGCCAGCCTGTGGCTGTCCAATCACCGGCGAGGAACACTCCCGGCCAGGGGGTTTCCGCCGGAGGCCGCAACGCATCCGCCCCGGGAAGCTGCGAATAGGTGGCGTGCACTTCCTTAATGACAGTGGATTTAAGCAGGACCGCGTTCCTTGCTCCGGGAAAAAATTCGCGCAGCTCACTGAGCGCGAGATCCACAATCTCAGCCCGCGATTTTTCCACCAGAGAACGGGATGCACTCACCACCAGCTCCACATACGACTTTTCGCCAGAAGCCGCGCCTGCGGCGTATCCATCCCTGCCGCTGGCGCGGCCCTGGATGCGTGATTTATGAAACATCCACTGGATGGTGCGGTCCAAAAGCACGGCATGATCCAGATCGGTGATCTCGCGGTCGAACCAAAGATGAATCCCGGTAATGGGAGAGGTATCGAGGCCCGCGATTTGAGTACGCAATGCCTGGGACGGCGCATCATCCTGAAGCACTGCCGGCAGCACTGCCGGAAGCGACTGGAAGGGCAGGGCGAGAATTACGAAATCGGCTGGCACATCTTTACCGCCCACACACAGGCTTGCTGGGTGGTCCTTGCCGCGGGCGTGGAAGCCGGTGGCCGAAGAGCGCAGGCCCACTTCGCCGCCGCGAGCCACGATGTAATCGCCTGCGGCATTGTAGAGTTCTGTCAGCGGCACGGTGGGCACGCCCATGCGTCCAGCCGCAGCGGATTTCAGAAACGATTCCCGGAAAACCTGTGCGGCATAGCGCGGTGAAATACGGTCGAGGTCTTCGTTGAGGGCGCTCACCAGCACGGGCTTCCAGAAGCGCTCAATCGCCTGCGCGGTTTGTCCGCGCTTTTGCAGCCAGTTCAGGAAGGGCTCGCCTCCATCCGGGGGAAGCCTCTTTGTCAGAGCCAGCATTGCCGGCCCAATGGATATTTTGTCCGCCAGGGTCAGCGCCCGGAAGGCCATGAATGCGGGAGCATTGTGGAATGGCGCGGGCAGCCCAGAGGACTCAATCGACGATTGCCTTCCCCCTGGCTCCACGAAAACGAGGCGGTCATACCAACGGATCTGGTCCTCAACCCCCGTGCGCTTGTAGAAGTCGAGCAGGTTGGTGCAGCAGCCCAGCAGAACATGCTGGCAGTTATCCACCACCTCCCCGGTACCGGGGTGCTGGTAGGAGGAAGCCCGCCCTCCCAGATAAGGCCGCCGCTCAAATAGAGACACATGAAAGCCCGCCCCCGCCAGGGCGCAGCCTGCCGCAAGTCCGGCCAGACCGCCACCGGCAATCGCCACCCTCGTGGAAGCGGAGATGGAAGACGAAGCGGGGATGGAGCGGGAAACAAAACTCATACAGTAAGCCGGAGCCAAAGGCCGCGGGCCAGTACGGCGACTTTTTCCGTGGTAGTGAGGCGGACACGTTCCCCAAAAACATCGAAGTTGCCAACGGCAATTTTGTCGAGCAAGCGGCGGTAAATTTCCACCAGGCTCCACAATGCTGGCCGGGAATCCTCATCAATCAGGGGGAGCAGCTCTTCGGCGGA
>DASZRZ010000047.1:0-4166 GCA_035548935.1 Terriglobales bacterium | reverse complement strand
GGGACCCTGCGAACTCCGAAGCGGGGCACGTTTGAGTTCGTGAAAGAACTGGAAGCCCCGGACGACGCCACGGTCGTGTTCCATTTGAAGGAGCCCTGGGCGGGATTGTTGTGGAATGTTTCCAATGGATCGGTGGGGATCGTGCCCCAGGGCAGCGGACTGGAGTTGAATCTTCATCCGGTGGGCTCGGGACCCTTCCGCTTCGTAAGCGCGCAGCAGGACCAGGAGGTGATTCTGGAGCGCAATGGAGCCTATTGGGGCGAAGCAGCGTCGGTCCCGCGTGTACGCTTCACCGTGGTTCCGGACACGACCACGCGCGCTCTCGAACTCCGCAACGGCAGTGCGGATGCCGCCGTGAACGCCGTCACCTCGGATATGGCGCTCACGCTGGAGAAAGACCCCCGCCTGATCGTGAAGCGTTCGGAGGGCACCATCTACACCTACCTGGCGCTCAACCTGCGCGATCCCATCCTGCGGGATGTCCGCGTACGGCAGGCGCTGGCCTATGCCATCGACCGCGGACCCATCATCCACTACCTGTGGCGGGATTTCGCACGCCCGGCAAACAGCATTTTGCCAACGCAATCGTGGGCCTATGACGGAGCAGGACGCGTCTATCCTCACGATCCCGCGTCAGCGCGGAAGCTACTCGACGATGCGGGATACCACCCGGCAGCCGATGGAATACGTTTTCACCTCACGATGAAAACCTCCACCGAAGAAAGCACCCGCCTGCTGGCCGCGGTTTTGCAACAGCAGCTCCGCAAGGTGGGAATCGCCCTGGACATCCGCAGCTATGAGTTCGCAACGTTCTTTGCGGACGTGTCGAAGGGTGCTTTCCAGATGTATTCGATCCGCTGGGTGGGGGGCAATAACGATCCGGATATATTTGAGTACGTCTTCCACTCCACCCGCGTGCCTCCCAAAGGCGCGAATCGCGGATACTACTCCAATCCCAAAGTGGACGAACTGATTGACCGCGCGCGGCAGGAAAACGACCTGAACCGGCGGCGGGAGATTTACAGCACCCTGCAAAGAGTGCTTGCCGAGGAACTCCCCTATATCAACCTCTGGTACATGGATAACGTGGTCATCCACTCCCGGCGGGTAAGCAATGTGGAACTGGATCCTTCGGGTAGCTACGAGTTTCTCAAAACGATCCAGTTGAAGTCCGCTCAGCAGATAGCAAATGTGCACTGAGGCAACAGCAGGCGCGTGGAAAACATCCGGGTATGCATGGTTCACAGAAATGAGGTTCCTATGCAGCCACGACCGCCAGCCCCAAACCCCATGCAACGGCAGCCTTCACGCCAGCACAACCCCAACGCTGTAGTTGAACAGAATCCTCAACACGACGATAAGCACGACGCCGATAGCGCCAAGGGTGCCGTGGAGCAGGATCGCCCGGGACAGCCCACGAATGTATCGATGGAAGGCCAGCTATCCCGCCGCTCGGAAGGCGAACAGGGTAAGCCGGAATCTGGAAATCCCGGAGGTGGAAAGCCAGGACTTGAAAAGTCCGGACCTGGAAACTCCAATGACACGGACTTTCCCGGCAGCACTCCCGAGCACGGTGGATAGCCTCAAAGTACAGATCGGCGGGAGCAAGAGGAAATTAGGTTCCCTGCCGACCGCTACCTCTAGCGCAGGCGCTCCATGCACTCTTCCAGCACGCTGCGCGGAGGCCGCACTACGTCTTCCGGCAGGGTGGTGAGCGGACGGTCGGTAACGTTCAACTGGTCAATAAAATTGGGCGCTTCCGGACTTACATAGAAGACCCCGGTCAGCACCTCTCCCTTTTCATGGGCCAGCATGAGCCGCTTCACGGCTTCGAGTTTGCTGGTGGGATCGTAATCCTCTTCCAGTTTGCGAAGCTGTAGACGCGATCCGTCGTGCATGGTCACGCCGATCATCTCCCCCGGCTCGTATTCCACGGAAATGTTCTCAAACGATGGGATGAAATTCACATCCTGCAGCGGCTCTTCGTGGTCACGAGTGTACTTGTAGGACTTGGTGGAACCCTCGTGATCGTTGAAGGTAACGCATGGAGAGATCACGTCAAGCATGGCCGTTCCCTTGTGCGAAATGGCGGCCTTAAGCATGGCCAGCAATTGCTTCTTGTCTCCGGAGAAGGAACGTCCAACGAACGTGGCGCCCAACTGGATCGCAAGCGAACAGGTATCGATCGGGGTCAGATCGTTGATCACCCCGGTCTTCAATTTGGAACCCAGGTCGGCGGTGGCCGAAAACTGTCCCTTGGTGAGGCCATACACACCGTTGTCTTCGATGATGTAGATGATGGGCAGATTGCGGCGCATCAGGTGGACGAACTGCCCGATGCCAATGGAGGCCGTATCGCCATCGCCCGATACGCCAACGCACATGAGCGTGTGATTGGCGAGCATCGCCCCGGTGGCCACGGAGGGCATGCGTCCATGTACGGCGTTGAAGCTGAAGGAGCGCGACATGAAGTACGCCGGACTCTTCGAGGAACAGCCGATCCCCGAGGGCTTGATGACCCGCGAGGGCGGAATCCCCATCTCATAGAAGGCGTCGATAATGCGCTCCGAGATGGCATTGTGGCCGCAACCGGCGCACAGCGTGGTCTTGCCGCCCTTGTAGTCGATCACGGTAAGCCCGATGCGATTGGTCTTCTGCGGAGGCTGGGAAGTTGGTGTGGTGGCCATGATTATTTACCCTCCTGAGAGATGATCGCGTCGGTGATGGAACGGGCATCGATGGGTAGCCCGTTGTAGTGCCTCATACTGCGCAAACGGGTCACAAGGTGGGGATCGATATCCAGCTTGAGCAGGGAAAACATCTGCGAGTCGCGGTTCTGGTCGATGATGTACACCCTCTTGTGCGAATTGATGAAGTCGTGAACCTCGCGGGTGAAGGGATAGGCGCGCAGCCGCAGATAATCGGTTTCCACGCTGTATTCCTTGCGCAACTGGTCGCGGCTTTCAATCAGCGCCCAGTGCGAAGTTCCATACCCGATGATTCCAACCTCGGATTTGCCGTTCTGCACAATCTCCGGTTTGGGAACGTGCAGTCGCGCGGTTTCAAACTTGCGCGCCAGCCGGTCCATGTTATTGACGTAGTCGTCCGGACGTTCGCTGTACTGTGCGTTTTCGTTGTGTCCGCTGCCGCGAGCGAAGTAGGCGGCTTTCGAGTGCTCGTTCCCCGGAAGGGTGCGGTAGCCGATCCCGTCTCCGTCCACGTCTTTGTAACGGCCAAACCCACCCAGGCGGTCAAGGTCTTCTTTGCTTAAAACCTTGCCCCTGTGGATTGGCTTTTCAGGATAAGGGAAAGGATCGGACATCCAGTTATTCATGCCGAGATCCAGATCGCACATGACAAAGACCGGCGTCTGCATAAGTTCGGCTAGGTCAAAGGCCTCGGGCGCCATGGTGAAGCATTCTGTCACCGAACCGGGAAACAGCATGATGTGTTTGGTGTCGCCGTGGGAGAGAAGTGCGGTGCTGAGAATATCGCCCTGCGAGGTTCTGGTGGGCAGACCAGTGGATGGACCAACGCGTTGGATATCGAAGATGACGCCAGGGACCTCCGCGTAGTAACCAAGCCCTATGAACTCCGACATGAGAGAAATACCCGGACCGGCGGTGGAAGTCATGGAGCGTGCGCCCGCCCACCCCGCTCCCAGAACCATGCCGACGGCAGCGAGCTCATCTTCCGCCTGCACAATGGCAAAGGTGGCCTTGCCATCGGGGCCAATGCGGAATTCCTTCATGTAGTCGATGAGGGTTTCCACCAGTGACGATGAGGGCGTAATGGGATACCAGGTAACAACCGTCACGCCGGCAAACATGCAGCCCAGGGCGGCGGCGGAATTGCCGTCGATGATGATCTTCCCCTGGTTCTTGTCCATGCGCTCGACCAGGAAGGGATCCAGCTTCGTCAAAGTCGTTGCCGCGTAGTCGTAACCGGCGCGCGCTGCATTCACGTTCAATTCCGCGGCCTTGACCTTCTTGCCCAGCTGCTTGCGGATGGCCTTTTCCACCTCTGCCATATCGAGCTGCAACAGCCATGCGGCCACGCCAACGTAGATCATGTTCTTGACCAGCTTACGAAGCTTGGCATCAGGGCACACGGGCGCGACCAGCTTGTCAAAGGGCACGGAATAAAAAATCAGGTCGCTGCGAAGC
>DASZRZ010000046.1:0-3296 GCA_035548935.1 Terriglobales bacterium | reverse complement strand
CCAGGTGCTGAACGGAACAAGCCAGAAGGTAGGGCCCGGAGATGTCGTGATCATCCCGGCCAACACCCCCCACGTTTTTACCGAGATAACGACCGATGAAATTGTGTATGTCGTGATCCGGCCTGATCCTCACAAAGTATTACCGTTGATGTAGACGGATTTTATTGCGTATTCATTCTTAGGAACATTTCGACATTGCGGTTGGAAAAGGGAATCTCAATATGGCAAATCTGAATCGAGTATGGCTCCGTGGCCTTTTCATTACGCTCCTGCTTGCAGGATTGGGCATTGTGACCTTGGGCACGGCGCAAAAAGCACCCGCAGGACAGGCAGGAGCGGTTGGGGTGGAGCAGTATCCGCCGGTTATCCCCACGCGTGGCCCGGTTGATTTAGGGCTGACGGATCCGGCACTGATTGGCGCGATTGATGTGCACGAGCACCTCGATCCAGACGCTCCCGGCTCGAGCGGACAGGTACGAGCCATTGATGCCTACGATCAGGCAGTTCTGGCGCAGGCGCGCGGGATGCGGGGCTTTGTATACAAGACCCATCTTGATCCCGACTCGGCAGGCGTCGCGTATCTGGTGCGCAAGCACGTAACGCCCGGATTGCAGGTTTTTGGCCGGATGGCGCTGAATTTCGCTGAGGGTGGAATCAACGTAGCCGCGGTTCACCACTTTTCCCAGATCAAGGGCGGATGGGGACGCATAGTCGAGATGCCGACGCTCGATTCCTTCCGCAGCACGCGGGATGAAACGCCGCAGCGGATTGCCGACGCGCGGCCGTGGATGCTGTTTATGCCTCCGGGGGCGCCGAACTATGTTCCGACAATCAAGAACGGCGAGCTGTTGCCCGAGGTGAAGTACCTCATCAAAACCATGGCGCGTATCCGCACGGTGGATAGCAATGGGCGTCTGGTGCTGGCAACCGGCCATGCCACACCCGAAGAACACCTGCTTCTCGCCAAGGAAGGCCGCGCACAGGGCCTTCAGGTACTGATTACTCACGGGCGCGGCTTGCCGCTTCCGAATCTGTTGGAGATGTCGAAGCTCGGCGCATTCATTGAGTTTACGGGCTTCGATCTTGCTCGCAAGGATGCCATCGAACAGCTCCGCGATGCAGCGGTGAAGATTCGCGCCATTGGAGCCGAGAACATCGTGATTGGTTCGGATTGCGGGCAGACAGTGAATCCGCTTCCGACCGACTGCCTGGTGATGATCGCCCAGGGTCTGCGCGCTCAAGGTATTACCGAGCGCCAGATCAACACGATGTTCAAGGATAGCCCGGCAAGGATGCTAGGACTGCCTCCGCTGGAGCCGCGCATGGAGCCACGAAAGGCAAGAGCACAATAACTGGCAAGAAAAGTTGCGGCAGGTGAAATGAAGAAGGCAGCCTCCAAACCGTGGCTTCGCGGGCTTCTGGCAACGCTACTTCTGGCGGCTTTGGGCATGTTCAGTCTGGTGCGTGCGCAAAGCGGTCCGGCGGTGGAGGGTGGTGCTTCCGGTGCGGCCAAAGCTCCGGGCAGCAGAACGGCTCAAAACGCGCAGGGACTCGATGACTATGCGTCGGTCAGTCCCTTGCGCGGTCCTGTTGATCTTGCGCTGAGCGATCCGGCTCTGATTGGCGCGATCGACGTGCATGAGCATTTGGATCCGGACGCTCCCGGAACCAATAATCAGGTACGCAGCATCGACGCCATGGACGAGGCAGTGCTGGCAAGAGCGCGCGGCCTGCGTGGATTCGTCATCAAAACCCACCAGAATGCGGGCTCGGCAGGAATGGCGTACCTGATGCGCCAGCACGTGACGCCGGAGCTGGCAATCTTCGGACGCATGGCGCTGAATTTCTCCTCTGGCGGAATCAATGTCGCCGCCGTTCACCACTTCGTAAATATTAAAGGCGGATGGGGACGCATTGTAGAAATGCCCACCGTCGATTCGCTGGTGAGCACCAGGGACGAAACGCCGGAGAGAATGGCGGCTTCGCGTCCGTGGATGCTGTTTACGCCTCCGGGCTTTCCAAAGTATGTGCCAACGGTTCGCAACGGTGAGCTGCTGCCGGAGGTGAAGTATCTGATTCAGGAGATGGCGAAGATGCGAACGGTGGATAGCAACGGGCGGCTGATTCTAGCCACCGGACATGCCACTCCGGAAGAGCATCTGCTGCTGGCGCGCGAGGGCCGCGCCCGCGGATTGCAGGTTTTGATCACCCACTCTCAATTGCTTTCGATCCCTCAGATGCAAGAGGTGGCGAAGCTTGGAGCGTTCCTTGAGCTCACGAGCTTCGATCTGGCGCGAGCGAATGCGCGCCAGATGCTGCATAGCAATGCGGAAAAAATCCGGGCGGTGGGTGCCGAGTCCTTTGTGATCGGCTCCGATTGCGGGCAGACTGGCAATCCCTTGCCCATAGACTGCCTGGCGATGATTGCCAAGGGACTGCGCGCCGAAGGCATCACCGAGCCGGAGATCGACCTGATATTCAAAGACAATGCCGCAAGACTCTTAGGGTTACCCGCCAGGGTATCGCCCGCCAGAGGACTACCTGAGGGGCTTCCCTCCGAGCCCAAGAGTAAGAACGAATAGTAAGCAGTATCCCGCCGGAAGTTTTCTCTCATCTACGCCAACCTGCCGTTGATTTTTGGCCGATTGAAACAACAATCATAAAAACTATCCGTTCCCTAGGGATGTTGAATAACTTGTCCCGGAGGTTGCCATCCAGAGTTGGAGATTCTGGTTGGGCTATCCAGTGGACAGTGCGATTCTTGCCTTAGTAGCGCTGTGGGTAATCCAGCATGAGAGTCCCTGCTGCGTTCTCTTCCATGGGATTCCTATGTATCGAGACAAATATGTATCAAGACAAAATCTGCGTTCGCAGTATGGAAATACTCGTCTTCAACCGAACCCATCCAGCCTGGCAAGGGCAAATTGAGCACCTTTAGGGAATAAAAAAGCGCAAAATATGCTCGACGTAATTCCCAATTTGTGGCCCACACCTCTGTGGGCTGGACACACATGTGTGCCCGATCTAGGATGCCGCCGCATTTATTTGTTGCCAACTCAGAAGCTGGGAGGCACGGTTTTAGTGGCCCATCTTACGCCTGGACACACGAAAGGCTGTACTACGTGGACGATGAAAGTCACCGAAGATGGTAAAACTTATGACGTTGTAATCATCGGCAGCCCAAATATCAATCCTGGCTATGACCTCATTCACAACGCAGATTATCCGCAGATTGCGCAGGATTACGAGCGCATGTGGCGCGTCCTGAAATCACTGCATTGCGATATCTTTCTGGG
>DASZRZ010000045.1:0-11924 GCA_035548935.1 Terriglobales bacterium | reverse complement strand
GAAACTGATGCCGCAATCGCGCATAAGCGTGCGGCTCGGCTTCGGGCGCAATGTACACGAGGGGCCCGCGCTTTCCACGTTTCACGAAGGCACCGAGGTTCCAATCTTCGAATCCTACCGCACCACCAACAACAGCTATTCGATAGGGGTCGATTTCCGGCTTCTGCCGCGCACCAGCATCAGCTACGACCAATTTGTCTCCGCGGAGAAGGGAGACAGTTCGTGGCAGGATCAGAACCTTACCTACCGGCTGTCTAACGGCACGCCCGTGGACTTGGGGCTGCCATTTAACACTGCCGCCAGCCAGCCCTGCGCCGCGCCCATCACCAGCTTCGCCACCACGCCTCCGACCATCAATGCGCGGTGCAACGCTTATCTTTCGTATACGCGATTTGCTCCCTCGCGCTCGGTAACGCCCACCGAGCAGCTGAGTGTGCAGTCGAATTATTTCCGCCGCATGGATGTTTCGGCGCGCGCCGCCTATAGCTCGGGAGAAAATAAGGTTCAGATCTTCGACGAGCGTTTCAATGGATTTGTCTCGCGCACTCTTGAGCGGCAATTCCAATTCAGCGGACCATCCACGGCAAAGCGGGTTTCCGTCACCTCCGATTTGGGTGTGACCCTGCGCATCTCATCTTCCATGCGCCTGATTGAAAGCTTCCGCTGGAGCGCCTATCGCATTCCGGGAGTATGGAACTCGCTTGAAACCGCGCTTTACGGGCCCGATCTGCTGACGCAGCCGAATGCCTACGATCCCTCGCGCTGTCCGCCGCCCTTTACCGCCGCGGGCTGTCCCAAGCATGGCAGTTCCACCAGTCCGGATGTGACCGCCGAGCTGTTCCAGTGGTATCTGGGGCAGGACTCAAAATATAACCAGACGGAGTTGGCCTACGAGTTCGCCCGGCGGGGTGGCATTCGCGTGGGCTACCGCTACGGACATCGCGACATCACCCAGAGGGCGTCGAACAATACGACTCAAACGTTTTTCCCCGATGCGCCCAACCGCGGAGCTTGCGCGGGGCGTCCCTTGAGCGGCACGAATACCTGCCAGGTGATTACCACCGACGTGCAGGCAGACGAAACTCCCATCAATGAGCATTCTTTTTTACTTGGCGCATGGGCGCATCCGATGGACTCACTGCGCGCTAGCCTGGACGTGGAGTTGCGCTCCGCCGATCGCGCCTTTACCCGCATCAGTCCCAGAAATCTTCAGCAATACCGGGTCCGCGGAAGCTATAAGCCCGGTCACTGGGTTTCGATGGCGGGCTCCCTCAACATTCTGGAGCAGCGCAACAACGAACCACAAATCGGCAATCTTCAGCACAATCGCGCGGCGGGATTTTCCGTGGCGTTGACCCCCGGTTCCTGGTGGTCTCTCGATGCGGGTTACGACTACCGCAATACGTTTTCCCAGACCAATATCTGTTTCGTTTCCACGCCAACGCCCGCAGGGTCTTCCCCGTGCCCGGCGGCGGTGGCATTTCTTCAGGATATTTCGCTGTATCGGGCTGTGACTCACTTTGGACATTTCGCGGCCATGGTACATCCGGTGAAGCGCCTCACCACCGAGCTGGGATATTCCATCAACTCGGTGGATGGAACCAGCCTTCTGCTCAATCCGCTGGCGCCGCTGGGTCCCTTGCGTTCGCAATACCACCAGCCGTGGGCATCGGTGGCCGTAGCCATCACCAGCCAGATCAGCGGGAAGGCTGCATGGAACTACTGGGGATACAACGAGGATTCGGCGGTTGGACCCACGGCTCCGCGCGACTTCCATGCAAATATTTCAACCGTTTCGTTGCGGTATGCGTTTTAGGCTCGCGGTGAATGTAAAGCTGAGTATTTGAATCCAGACTTTGGGAGACCCTGACATGAACTGCTTTCGTGGATCACGGACCGCCATTGCCGCGGCCATTCTTATTGCCGCAGCTGTTTCGCCGCTGGCCGCCGCCGGTGTGGCGGAGGATTACAAAGCGAAGTGTGCCGCCTGCCACGCGGAAGACGGCAGCGGAAACACCGTGGTGGGCAAAAAAATCGGCGTGCGCGACTTTCACTCCGCGGAGGTGGGCAAGGAAACCGACGCTCAACTCATGGAGATACTGCAAAAAGGAAAAGACAAGATGCCGGCTTATGGCAGCAAGTTAAGCGCAGACCAGCTTCGCGCCCTGCTGGCCTACGTGCGCGAGCTCGGCAGTAAAAAATAGTTGGACTTGAATTCCGGGTTCGCCCGCAGTTTGACCTGCCGCGGACCAGTACCGGCTCGGACACACCTATGCAGACACCGGCCCTGTTAATTGTTTTGATAGCCACCGCGGTTGTTCTGGTCGCGGTCATAATCTTCCGGACGGATATCACGGAGTCTAACTCCGGCAAGGCGCTGGCTTTTGTGGCGCTCTTTGTCCTTCCGCTGATTGTGACAGTGGCTGGGGTTTCCCAGCATCTGGAACGCTCGAAGCAGACCCAGTTCTGCCTGTCCTGCCATGTAATGGAAGACTATGGCAAGAGCCTGCATGCCGAGGATCAACACTACCTGGCAGCCGCCCACTTTCAGAATGGACGTATTCCCCGCGATCAGGCCTGCTTTACCTGCCATCTGAATTACACCATGTACGGGCCCCTGGATTCCAAGATTCGTGGCATGCGGCACGTATACGCCCAATATATTGGCGGCATCAGCCTGCCGATCCATCTGTACCGTCCCTATGACAGCAGGGTTTGCCTGCACTGCCATGAAGGCGGGCGGTCCTTTGAGGAAGGCGTGGTGCATAACGCGGACCCCAGCATCATGAAAGATATCAAGGCCAACCGGCTCTCCTGCCTGTCGAGTGACTGCCATAAACTGGCTCACAATGTGCCTCAAGTTAAAGAGCCCACCATGTGGAAGGAGGCACGATGAGTCAAAGCAGTCCCATGCAAAAGCGGCTGCGCTTCTCAGGCGTACTGATCATTCTTGGCCTGCTGGTCGAGGCAGTAACCCTTTTCTGGTCGCACCCTGTGGCATTTCTGGTTTTTCTACTTACGGGAGGGCTGCTGCTGTTCCTGGGGATGGTGACATTTCTGCTGGCGCTGCTTTCCATCAGCGGTGGAACAATCAGCGGTGGGACGGATGCAAGCCTACGTAGTGGAAGCCAGTGAACCCGGCGGAAGGCGGGAAGAGAAAGTTGCTGGGGTGGGAGACGGGAATCGAACCCGCAACATCTGGAGCCACAGTCCAGTGCTCTGCCGATTGAGCTACTCCCACCGCAAACCACGATTATAGCAGCCGCGTTTCCGCGGCTTCCAACCCGCCGCTGCCGGGCGAAAGAAATGTCAGTGCCGTGGGGAATGCGTTGTACGCCTGTGGTAAAAGAGGCTTGCAGTTCAAGCGAAGTCCTTCAGCAGTTGCCGGGCAATGACCAGCCGTTGGATTTCGCTGGTGCCTTCGCCGATCGTGCATAACTTTACGTCGCGATAGAACTTCTCCGCCGGATAATCCTTGATAAAGCCGTATCCACCGTGGATTTGTACTCCCTCGTTGGCGCAACGTACGGCAACTTCGCTGGCAAAGAGTTTTGCCATGGAGGACTCCAGCGTGGTCTTCCTGCCAGCGTCCTTCATCACTGCCGCGCGCAGAGTCAGCAACCTTGCGGCATCGATCTCGGTGGCCATATCCGCCAGCTTCCACTGGATGCCCTGGAACTCCGAAATCGCCTTTCCGAACTGCTTGCGCTGCCGCGAGTACTTCAGCGCGGCCTCGTAGGCCCCCTGGGCCATGCCGAGCGCCAGGGCGGCAATGGAAATGCGGCCTCCGTCGAGGATGCGCATGGCATCGCTGAATCCATCGCCTTCCTTGCCTAAAAGGTTTTCCTGCGGAATCTCGCAGTCTTCAAAGATCAGTTCGGCGGTGTCGCTCGCCCGAAGCCCCAGTTTGTTTTCTTTCTTACCGGCGCGAAATCCCCTGGCGCCTTTTTCCACCACGAATGCGGAGAGCCCATGAGTCGAGCGGGCTTTATCGGTCACCGCGATCACCACTACCACGTCGGCATAGTGGCCATTGGTGCAGAACGTCTTGGTGCCATTCAGTACCCAGCGGTTTCCGCTCCGGACGGCGGTCATGCGCGCGCTGCCGGCATCCGATCCCGATCCTGGCTCGGTCAATCCCCAAGCTCCAATGCTCGCGCCGCATGCCAGTGCAGGGATGTACTTTCGCTTCTGCTCCTCGTTACCCGCCACGAAAATATGATTGGCGCAAAGCGAAGTATGGGCGGCCACGATGATTCCCACCGAGCCGTCAACCCGCGAGAGCTCCTCGATCGCGGTGGCGTACTCCACGTATCCCATTCCTGCGCCGCCATATTCGGAAGGAAAGATGGTTCCCATCAATCCCAGGCGTCCCAGCTCCTGAATGGTAGCCACGGGAAATTGCGAAGCCTCATCCCACTCCATTACATGCGGCAGAATTTCCTGTTCCGCGAAGCCGCGGACCATCTTCTTGAGCTGCAACTGTTCGTCGCTAAGTTGAAAGTCCAAGCCATCTCCCGCCGGGCCGTTCCCGGATTCCGTTCTCAACGGACCGTATGCAGCGCCACACCAGCACTCTCCATAGCATAGGGCAGCATGGGCAAACGCAGCCATCCCGCGGGAGAGTCCGGCGTTCCACAATGTTAACCGCATAAGTACTCCCACGGGAGCCCGCGGCCTACTATTCTCCCCACATGGCAGTAACCCTTACGGTGCTGGCGAGCGGGAGTGGCGGGAATTGCTCCCTGCTCTCGACCAACCGCACCCGAATCCTGGTGGATGCCGGCCTCTCCTGCCGCGAGACATTGCGCCGTCTGGAGAACTCCGGCGAGGGTTCGCAGGGCATCTCCGCGATACTCATCACCCACGAGCACTCCGATCACGTAAATGGTCTCTACCAGTTGGCGCGCAAGCTGAAGGCCACCGTCTACATCACCGGCGGAACCCACGATGCCTGGCGTCGGCAGGTGAAGGCCAGCGGCAAAAATGACCTTGCGCGGGTGGAGCACTTTGCCGCCGGTACGCGCTTTCTGGTGGGAGATATCGAAGTCCTGCCATTCACCATTCCGCACGACGCCACCGATCCCGTCGGTTTTGCTTTCAGTGCCGAAGGGGTCAAAATTGGCATCGCGACCGACCTTGGATATATTCCCGCCAACGTGGTGGACGCGATTCGCGGCTGCGATGGCCTGGTGATCGAATCCAACCACGACCTTGATATGCTGCGCACCGGACCTTATCCGTGGACGGTGAAGCAGCGGGTAATGAGTAAGAAAGGTCATCTCTCGAATGACTCACTCGCGCAATTCTTTCTCTCGGATTATGATGGAGGCGCGGCATTCCTTGTGCTGGCGCATCTTTCGGAGCACAACAATCATCCGGAGATCGCGCGCGGAGCGGCGGAGCGGGCACTCGGTCCACGGCGTGACCTGCTGAGAAACCAGTTGATGCTGGCCTCGCAAGACGCGCCCCTGGATCCCATCCGTCTCTAAAGACCGGGTTTGCGGTGAATGGCTGCATTGCCACCTATGGATCGCTGTGTCGACAAAGTGGTTGGAGGGATTCTTGCCGGATGGCGCTATGACATCTCAGGGATCGTTCCGGAGATGAGCGCCGACTACGAACATCACTTCGCCGAATGTGAGCATTGCCGCTCCCGCCGGCGTCTTCACCGGGTTATCGACATTGGATTGATGATCCTTACGGCTTGTTCCGCAATGCTGTTTCTGATTGCTTTTGGCGCCATATGGCACTTCCGGCCACAGCATACGACGGTGCTGGAGCTGCTTGCTCTCGGCGGATTTGGCCTGTCTGCCCTGCTATGGCTGATCGTGGCGGTCGCCACGCCTGCGCCTCTGGTTGTGGTGGATGCCGCCCGCATTGGGGCCCGCGCCGTTCATGACCGCCTGCCGCAGGAGATTCGCCAGCGCATTCCGGAAGAGCTGCGAGTCAAAATTTCCGGCCACTCCTGAGATCAAGATAAAACTTAAGGGAAGGGAACGCTTCCGCCGGGCGGCGGTTGCTCCTGGCCGCTAGTCCCGTTCCAGGGCGCCAATCAGGTTGGCAATGCGATCGACATGGTGCGCGGTGCACCATGCCTCCAGTTCGTCCACCACCTTCTCGGTGGCGCAGGGGTCCCAGAAGCTGGCGGTGCCCATCTGTACAGCGGCCGCGCCCGCCAGCATGAACTCCACCACGTCCACGGCGGAGGAGACGCCGCCGATTCCTATCACCGGAATATCCACGGCATGGGCTGCCTCGAAGACCATGCGCAGCGCAATGGGCTTGATTGCCGGACCTGAGAGGCCGCCGAAGACATTCGATATCCGGGGACGCCGGGTCTCGGCGTCAATGGCCATGGCAACGAAGGTATTCGCCACCGAGAGCGCGTCGGCGCCCGCATCGGCGGCCTTCTGCGCCATCATGGGAATTGAGGTGACGTTGGGAGAGAGCTTCACGATCAGCGGCCGCTGGGAAATCTGCCGGCACGCCGAAATGACCTCTTCCATAAGAATGGGATCGCAGCCAAACACCATGCCGCCCGCCTTGGTATTCGGGCACGAGACGTTGAGTTCGTAGGCGGCGATGCCTTCTCCGTCGTTCAGAATCCGTATGGTTTCAAGGTAGTCCTGGCGTGTATATCCGAAGACATTCGCAAAAACGACAATGTCTTTTTCCTTGCGCAGCAGCGGCAGCTTTTCCTCGACAAAGGCCCGCGCGCCAATATTCTGCAGGCCGATGGAGTTCAACATTCCAGCGGCGGTCTCAAACAGGCGGGGAGGAGGATTGCCTGGCATGGGCTCCCGGGAGAGGCCTTTTACCACAAATCCACCCAGCTTCTGCAGGTTGACGATGTCTTCGAATTCCACGCCGTATCCGAAGGTGCCACTGGCGGCGATGACGGGATTTTTCAGGCGGATTCCCGCAAAGGTGATGTCCAGTTCCACCGGGCCGCTCGGCCCCCGCTGCCGGGGCCGCAACCGTGCTTCGGCAGAAGCGCTTCCGCCCTGGAGGGAGTTCTTCATTTGGGAGATCCCGAGCCTCCGGAAGGACTGTTGTTGGTGACCAGCATTTCGGTAAGCACCCTTCCCCGTGCCGCCGCCGGAGGGTTGATTCCCAGCATCGATGCCAGCGTCACCGCCAGATCGACTGGCTCCGACGTTGTACGGTATTGTCCCGCACGGAATGGCAGGCCGAAAAATGCCAATGGTACATGGGTGTCATAACGGTACAGGGAGCCGTGCGTGGTGCCGGAACCCGCAATGCGGAACGGTTGCGGCACTCCCAGCACATACCAGCCCCCATACGGCGAATAGCTGTTGAGGTAGAGCTGCCCGGTTGGGCCGGGAGGGACGTCTCCACGAGCCAGCTGCCACTTCGTGAAGTACCTACGCATCCCGATCTGGAGCAGGGCGTCGCCCACCATGCGCTCGGCATCGGCTTCGCCGATCCTCATGGTGGTGAAGCTATCCTGCGACAGGAATATTTGCGGCCAGTGGACATCGGCTACGTATTCACCCTGGGAGTGGAACTGAGCCGAGATCAGCGCATTCAGCTGCCTGCGAATCTGGCCCGCGTCCAAATGCGCGGATGGGATGCGCCATTTGGCGGCTTCTTCAGGCAGCGGGCTCACGCCATGGTCGGCGGAAAGCACGATCCACGTATTAGCCAGCCCCACCTGCCTTCCGAGAAAGCTGAAGAAGTCAGCCAGTTTGCTATCCAGCTGCACCAGCAGCTCTTCGGCTTCATGGGAGTCGGGCCCCAGCCGGTGGCCGAGAATATCGGGGGTGGAGATGCTCACGACCAGCAGATCAGTGCTGCCACTGTTCCCCAGCTTCTCCTGGGACACCAGTTCGCGCGCGAACTCGAACTGGTACTCCATGGCAAACGATGTGGCTCCCACAACCTCCGTGAACTTTGCATCGGAGGTCCGCTTGGTTTCGGCCATCACCTTGCCGGTGGAATCCTTCCATTGCAGGTCCCAGTACTTGTCGGCCCGCTTGCCGGCGTTAAAATCCTGCACCCACTTGGGGAGCTGATTGCCGTAAAAGGTGGAACTCACCCAGGCGCCGCTGTCGGGGTCCATCCAGTAGACGCCGTTGGCGGAAAAGCCGCCGGTGAAGACCGCCGCGCGATCTTTGAGGGAGGTGGTAAAGACCCTCGATTTGCCTCGCGTAGCGAGTCGTAATTCGTCGCCCAGCGTATCGCTCAACAGGTTACGTGGGGAAGCGCCTGGGGCATTACCCGCGATTCCGACGATTCTTGTAGCGTCGTCGGCAACCGGAGCCACAACCCTTTTCTTAACCGGGTCCCACCACTCGTTGGAGAGGATTCCATGGCCATCCGTATAAGCGCCGGTGAGCAGCGTTGCATGGCCGGGAGCGGTTACGGTGTTGGCGTACTCGTAGTTGCAATTGAGGAAGTTGGCTCCGCGATCCATGAGAAGGCGGAAGCCGTTGTTTCCGAAGCGCGAGCGTCCGCGCTCCAGCAGGTCGGCCCGCAGCTGATCCACAATCACAATGACGATGAGTTTTGGCTGGCCGTCATAGGCGCTGGCAAACGCCGGCCCGGCGGCGAGTACACATAGAAGCAGAACCAGAGAAATTCTGGATGTGCGGAATTTCATTCGTTCTAGTGTACAGCCAGTCTACCCGGCACCCAACATCCGCGGCCCGGGGGAGCCTTGCCGGTTACAGCGGATGCTTTCGCTCATATCGCGCTTTCCTGTAGATTAACTCTCCTATGCTCGATCTCAATTTTGTCCGCGATCACCTGCCGCTGGTTGAGGAGAAGCTGCGGCAGCGCGGCATGGACGCCACCGGCGCCCTGAAAACTTTCCAGGAGGTGGATGTCCGCCGCCGGGAGGCGATCACGCGCCTGGAGACCCTGAAGGCGCAGCGTAACCGCGCCTCCGAGGAGATCGCCCGCCTCAAAAAAGAGAAGCAGCAGGCCGATGCCCTCATTGCCGAGACCAAGAACCTTCGCGAAGAAATTCAGCAGCATGAATTGCTGGCTTCGTTGGCGGAGAATGATCTCCGGCAGCTGCTCTCCGGCATCCCCAACCTCCCTCACGAAAGTGTTCCGGTGGGCAGCAGCGCCGAGCAGAACGTAGAGGTCCGCCGCTGGGGCAAGCCGCCGCAATTCGACTTCGCTCCCAAATCCCATTGGGAGTTGGGAGAGCAGCTCCGTATTCTCGATTTCGAGCGGGCCGCCAAGCTCTCCGGCAGCAGGTTTGCCGTGTATTGGGAGATGGGTGCGCGTCTGGAGCGGGCGCTTGCCAACTTTATGCTCGACCTGCACACCCGCGAGAACGGATATGGCGAGGTCTTGCCGCCCTTTCTGGTTACCCCCGAAGTGCTGTATGGGACCGGGCAGCTCCCCAAGTTTGAGGCTGATCTGTTCAAGGTTCCGCACGGAGAGAAGGACCTTTTCCTGATTCCCACCGCTGAGGTTCCGGTCACCAACCTTTACCGTGACGAGGTTCTCGAAGCCTCCCAGCTTCCTCTCTCGCTTACCGCGTGGACCCCCTGCTTCCGCAGTGAGGCCGGTTCTTACGGAAAAGATGTGCGTGGACTGATCCGCCAGCACCAGTTCCAGAAAGTTGAACTGGTGAAGTTCGCTCATCCCAGCCACTCCTATGAGGCGCTGGAGAAGTTAACCTCCGACGCCGAGAGTGTCTTGCAGCAGCTTGGACTCCATTACAGGGTTATGCTTTTATGCACGGGGGATATGGGCTTTTCCTCGGCGAAAACCTATGACATTGAGGTCTGGCTGCCGGGACAGCAGCTCTTTCGCGAGATTTCATCGTGTTCGAACTGTGAGGCATTCCAGGCCCGGCGTGCCAACATACGTTTCCGCCCTGAGGGCAAGGGAAAGAATGAGCTGGTGCATACCCTGAACGGTAGCGGCCTGGCCGTAGGCCGCACCTGGCTGGCGATTCTGGAAAACTACCAGCAGGCAGATGGCACCGTGCTTGTGCCCGAGGTTTTACGGCCCTACATGGGGGTTGACCGGATCACTCCGGAGAACTCTTCCCGGCATTGAATTGCCGCCATATTGCCAAGCCTCTACCGGGAAAATACACTCGGACAGGCAGGCCCCCGGGGGGCTGGCTCAACGGGGGGCTGGCTCAACGAAAGAGCACCGGCTTTCTGGGAATACGCTTTTCTACTGAAACGGCTTTCTACTGAAAATGAGTCGCATCGGCAAAATCCTCCACGGCTACGTGTTCTGGACCTACGAGCGGGGCACCATCCACTACGATGTGATGGTTACGCTGATTCTTGCCTTTATTTTTCTGGCCCCGTCCTTCATTAACTTTAAAGATCGCCCGGTGGAGAAAGTTGCGCATCAAACGGGTGTAGTGGTCACTCCCGAGGGGGCCGATGGGTTTGTATATCAAATCGATGCGTCAGCGGTTACGGGCAATGACGATACCACCATCCGGCTCTCTCTCCTGCGGGTCATTGAGCCGATCGCCGGAGAGGTCGAGATTGCCGGATACTCCGCCGTTCGTGACTCCAATGGCCGCCTCACCGGATACCGGGTTCATGTGGTCCGCTGAATCTCGTCAAAACGGCTTCAGGAAGGTGTTTGGTATGAAGACTCGCCTGCCCCTTATTGTTGTTTTTTTGGCCGCCTTCTCCACCTTTGTCTTGCCTCAGGTTTCGAAGCCCGGGGGCGGTTCCGAGCTGGAACGAGTGCTGGTTTCCATGGACCATGCTTCGGAAAATTTCCGCACCGCGCAGGCCGACTTTATCTGGGAGCAGTTCCAGCAGGTTGTGAATGAAACCGACGTGCAAAAGGGAGTCATCTACTTCCGCCGCCAGTCGAAGGATGTGCAAATGGCCGCGGATATCCGCGACCCCGACTCCAAGTATGTTCTTTACGCGGACGAGAAGGTTCGCGTCTATCAGCCCAGGATCGATCAAGTTACGGAATATAGCGCCGGGAAGAACAAACAGGACTTTGAGAGTTTTCTGGTGCTGGGATTTGGCGCCAGGGGGCACGATCTGCTGCGGTCCTTCGATGTAAGTTACGCTGGCTCTGAGCAGATTCAAGGGCAGGCGGCCTCCAAACTTACGCTCGTTCCGAAATCCGATCGCGCGAGGGGAATGTTTAACAAGATTCTCTTGTGGATCGATCCCGTTCGGGGAGTTTCGGTACAGCAACAGTTTCTGGAACCTTCTGGAGATTTTCGAATGTGCCACTATTCCAATATCAAGATCAATGCCTCCCAGCCAGAGAATGCCTTTAAGCTTCGCACTACCGGTAAGACCAAAACGGTCCGGCCACAGGGCTAGAACCTGCGTAAAAATACCTGTGTTCGTTGGATTTGGTGGTATTGAGAATCAAGGGCGGTTATACTGCCGCGAGGCAGGCTGCTAGTGTTTGAAAATTTAATTTGGGGCTGTTAGACAACGGATCGATAGGTTGATACGTCTAACAGTAAACAAGTTGTTACCCCCTTACATTCAGCATGGCTAAAGTTTTTACGATCCCCGTTGCTCCGGACCCTGCGCGCCGCAAGCGCGAAAGAATCTCCGATCATCGTTATATCGATGGCCAAAAAGTACTTGTTCAGGCCATACAGTACCTTACAAAGTCCGACCCCGAGTACAACCGTCCTGCAATCGAGCTGCTTTCCGAGCACTTCCGCACCCGCTTTCGCATGAGCGACCGCCCGGGATATTAAGCCGCACATCAAATTCCTGAACCAGTTTCTGATCCGCTTTCCGTTCACACCCGTGGCATGGAAGCCGCTTGCCAACTCATGTTTTGTCTGTCCTCTGGAAGAGTAGAATCGCTTCCACCCTGCGGTTTTAGTACGGAAAGCTTTCGTACAGAGTACGAGGAGCAATTCGAAGTACAAAAGCCACGGGCGCCGAAAATCGGGAGAGGATCCTATGTCTCTGCTTCAGTCA
>DASZRZ010000044.1:0-10631 GCA_035548935.1 Terriglobales bacterium | reverse complement strand
CGCGGTACGCCACTGAGCTTCTTCTTCTTGAAAATTTCGTAGGCATATCTCACATTGCCGGCTTCCATCTCCGCCAGCTTGCTCGCGCCCTGCGGTCCCGATTTGGCGGAACGATAAACTTTGGCGGCAAGACGTTCGCTGCCATGGGAGAAATCGATGACGATGTCGTAGATATAGTGGTCGTTCCTGGGAGTATGCCCCACCACACGCACGTTGCGAAGTTCAATCTGATCCGGGTAAAGGGCCTGTCCTGTCTGCTTCAACTCGGAAACAATCTGCTCAATCAAGTTCTCGGACATCCATTCTCCTGAATTATTCTTTGGCCCGCCGCGAAAGCTTCCCCAGTGGTGCCCCTTAATCCTTCTTCCAATTAAAAGCGGTCTCTGCCAGCTGCATTTTGGGTAGCAGTTTGGGGTCCATCGCCGCAACCCAGAGTTGAACCTTTAACTTATTGATTACTAATAGAAACGCCAGCATCGTGCGAGATGGGATTCCAGGCAATTCCAGGTTCAATGGGTACCTGTGTGCCGAGTGTTGGAAGCGGACTGAAAAGACCTTAGAAGAACCTTTAAGACACGGATTAATAAAAAAGGTATTTGCGCCACTTGGTATCGGAGTGGCCGAGCAGGCGCATGATGTGGCGGCTGGTATGCAAATTGAACGACCTGGGCTCGCGCACCAGTTTCATTCCAGCTTCCAGCGGATAGCGGTTCCCCTTGTGGCGATTGCATTGATGGCAGCAGGCCACCAGATTTTCCCAGGTGGAAGTGCCTCCCCTGGAGCGCGGCGTCACATGGTCGAGAGTTAGGTCGCTGGTGGGAAGAACGATTCCGCAATACTGGCAGGCATTGCGGTCCCGCAGCAGGATATTTTTCCGCGAGAGCGCGCGAGTCTGGTGCGGAATTCTCCGGTATTCCAGCAGCCTTATGACCGAAGGCACACGGACGGCAACCCGCGTAGAGTGGAGAAAGTGTCCATTCTCCTCCTCTGTCATGGCCACTCCCTTTAACACCAGCACAATGGCACGGCGGGCGGCGCAAACATTGATCGGCTCATACGAAGCATTCAGAACAAGCACGGGAGCGTGCATTGCGGAATATCCGCTGCCGCCCCGGCTCACCGCGAAAAGGCTCTCCCCATGTTCCTTACCGGCATGAATGGAAGCTGCGTGTGCTGCCGAAGTATGAACCGATATGTGGTGCCTAGCAGCCATAGATTGAATACTCCGCCCGGGTTGTAACTTCCAAAGCCGTGGCTCAGGCTCCGGCAGCCCTCGCCCGGGAAGGGCCTCCCTCTTCTTCCTCCGGCAACCGCTCCGGCAAGGGCCCTGAAAATTGCTGGCTCGAAATCGAGCTCTTGAGCACTCGCGCAACCGTTGCCACCCAAACCCTTCGAGCTCCGCCTGCACGCAATACGCGCGAACACTCGGAGGCCGTGGTTCCAGTTGTATAGACGTCATCCACCAGCAAAATGTCGCGCCCGGCAATCGCCTGCCGGTCCTGCAAGCGGAAAGCTCCCCGCAGGTTCGCCCTGCGCTGGGATTCGGTGAGTCCGGTCTGGGATTCCGTGGCACGCGCCCGGACCAGTATTTTGGGTCCAAACTCCAGGCGCATCGCCGGTGGAGTTGACTTGAGAGCGCAGGCGGCAATCAGCTCCGAATGATTGAAGCCCCTCTGCCGCAATCGGCTGGAGTGCAAAGGCACCGGGATCACTAGAGGCGCATTCTCAAACAGCTCTGACGGGAACTGCCCATACAGGCTGGCGATGACCTCGCCCAACATCCGGCCCAGAACCTTTGCCGCCGGACGAATCCTGTCGTACTTAAGCAGGTGGATCAGTTCCCGCATTCCGGAATCGTAAACCCCATAAGCTACGGCTTTTTCAAAGGGCCTCTCCATCCGTTCGCAATTACCGCATCGGGCGGCAGCCTGCGCCGAAGAAAGCGGCATGGACATAATCCGCTCCCCGCAAAGGGAGCAGAGAGCACCCTGAATCGGTTCAATCGCGGCGAGGCAGGCGGAGCAGACCGGCAGCCGCGAAACCTCCGCGAGAGGGGATTCGCACAAACGGCAATTGGAGGGAAATAGAACCGAAAACAACCCCTGGCCTGCCAGACGGAACATTGCCGCAATCGACCGCTCAGATATAGCCGTGGAATCAAGAGAGGGTGAAGCGAGTGAGGAGGAGGAGAGGGAACCGCGAGACACTGCCTGCAAGCTTCCGGGTTCCATACTCGCATGAGGCTGCGGCATGGGGTTGGAAGCAACGAGCCCGTCCCTTTGCCCCGGGGATCGGGAATCACGAGTTAGGTCACCGCTACTGCTGAAGACGACCCTCCCCGCGCCTGCGGCAGCGAATCGACCTTGCAGGTACGCAAGCGCTGATAGCAAGTATAGCAGCTTCGCTTCTTAATTTGGGGGGTCCATATTTACGTCCATCCATAGATGCCTATGTCTAAATTTGCGACTACCCCAATGCACCGAACGTCCCTGAGTAAAGTTTGGGCTTAAAGCTCTGGTACGCTTGTCCTTATTCAGTTGGCATGCTACTTTGCGGCTTCCTGAAGCTTGGGAACCTGGCGTTAAAGTTCCGCAGATCGATTCAGCGAGGATACCGGTGTCTGAAACCAAAGAACGCGTCCCTCCCTCGTCCCCGCCCGGCCCGCAGGCTCCGGCCACCTTTCAGCCTTACATCCCGGCCAACCAGGTGCTGGCTGAATTTACCCCCCGCGCCTTGCTGCTCGGAGGCCTTTTCGGCATCATCTTCGGCGCGGTTACGGTGTACGTGGGATTACGCGCGGGCCTCACCGTTTCGGCGTCGATTCCGATCGCTGTGCTTTCCATCAGCATCCTGCGGGCGTTCGGGCGCGCCACCATTCTGGAAAACAACATCGTTCAGACCACAGGCTCAGCGGGTGAATCGATTGCCGCGGGCGTGATCTTCACATTGCCGGCGCTGATTTTTCTGGGATTTCCGCTGGAGTACTCCCGCATTTTCCTTCTCGCTCTGATAGGCGGCTGGCTTGGCGTCTTCTTCATGATCCCGCTGCGCCGCCAGTTAATCGTTCAGGAGCACGGCAACCTGCTCTATCCCGAAGGCACAGCGTGCGCCGACGTGCTGATAGCGGGCGACCGCGGAGGCTCGTTCGCCAGCCGCGTCTTCATGGGGCTGGGGCTGGGCGGCATCTACACCGCCTTTCAAAACGAAAACATCTTTTCCGCATGGCCCGCCACCCCCACCTATAACCCGGGATGGCTTCCCGGAGGTTCGCTTCGCGCCAATGTAACCTCCGAATACCTGGGCGTGGGATACATCATCGGTCCACGCATTGCCGGCACCATCTTTGCCGGAGGCGTCTTTTCATGGCTGGTGCTCATGCCCGCCATCAAGTTCTTCGGAACAGAGCTGCCGGGCCCGATTTATCCGGGAACCATTCCGATTCGCGACATGTCTCCCGACGCGCTCTGGCAGGCATATATCCGCCCCATTGGCGCCGGAGCCGTGGCAGCCGCCGGACTGATTACCCTGATGCGCACCATGCCCACCATTGTGAGCGCGCTGCGCGCAGGGGCCAAACAGCTGGGCAAAAACCGGTCTGCCAGCGCCGAGCTGCGCACGGAAGACGACCTGCCTCTTCCCATTGCGATTGGCGGGGCCGCGCTTCTGCTCATTGCCATGTGGGCGATGCTTACCTTCAAGCCGGTTCCCGGGGCCTATACTTCGCTGGGCGCCAACCTGCTCGCCTCGCTGTTTGTTGTGGTTTTTGGCTTTTTGTTCGTAACCGTCTCTTCGCGCATTGTGGGCCTGATTGGCAGTTCGGCAAATCCGATCTCGGGCATGACCATTGCCACCCTGATGGCAACCTCCGCCATCTTCCTGGTTCTGGACTGGACCGCCGCTCCTTACATGGCGCTGGCAATCAGCGTGGGAGGCGTCGTCTGCATCGCCGCGGCCAATGCCGGAAATACCTCGCAGGATTTAAAAACCGGCTTCCTGGTGGGCGCTACTCCACGAAAGCAACAGATGGGATTGCTGGTGGGCGTGCTGTGCTCGGTCCTGGCCGTGGGCTTTACGCTTATTGGAATGAATCGCGGACTGGAAGAGTTCCGCGCCAACCCCAGGCCGATTGAAATCGAAAACATGCCCAGCGGAGTCGCCATCGAGAGCCGTACCTTTGAACGGAAAAGCGTAAGCATCCGTACGGAGCAAGGCATTCAGTCCGCCGATGTAAGAAATTACTGGCTGCTGAATGCGCTGGGCTCCAGCGTGCTGCCCGACGGCAAGTATCTCTACAATCCTCAGTCGAAGCAGATTGAGGTGCAGTGGATTCAGGGAATTGGAAGCGAGCGAGCGGCAGCGCCTCAGGCCCGCCTGATGTCCACGGTCATCAATGGAATCCTTACCCGCAAGCTCCCCTGGGGGCTCGTGCTGCTGGGTGTTTTTCTGGTGATCGCCGTGGAGTTGCTGGGAGTTCGTTCCCTGTCGTTCGCCGTGGGTTCGTATCTCTCCATTGCAACGACGCTGGCAATATTCTGCGGTGGGGTGGTGCGCTGGATGCTCGAGCGCGGCTCCCAAAGTGCGCATGACGATAGCGAGGTCAGTCCGGGATCGCTGTATGCCAGTGGTCTGATTGCGGCGGGTGGAGTCGTGGGATTGTTTGGCATTGCGCTGCGCCTGATCGAAGCGCAAGGACTGCTCCCGGAAAACGCCACCGACTTCACCCGGCTGGGGATCACTTTCCTGCAGAACGGATGGGTTTCGGTAATCATGTTCGCACTGCTCGCGGCGTCGCTTTTCTACTTCGCCCGCAAGCCGCTGGAGGGCACGGAGGACGGCGCGAAAAGCGGCACCCCGTAAATCATCTCCACATTGCCCACGGATTCTCAGATTCTGAATGGCCATTGCGCAAAACATATCCGAGGTGCGTGAGCGGATCGACGCCGCCGCGCGCCGCTCTGGAAGACAATCCGAAGACGTGCGGCTCATGGCCGTCAGCAAGACATTCCCGGCGGAAGCAATCCTCGAAGCGTATGAAGCGGAGCAACGGCTCTTCGGAGAAAATCGCGTCCAGGAGTTTGCCTCGAAATTGGAAAAGCTGCACGCGCTTGCCGGGGTGGAGTGGCATCTGATCGGCCACCTGCAATCCAACAAAGCGGGCAGGGCCGCCGAAATTTTCTCCGCTGTGGATTCCGTGGACTCCCTGCGACTGGCCCAACGGCTGGATGCCGCTGCCGCAGCGGCGGGAAAAACACTTCCGGTACTCATCGAGCTGAACCTTGGTGGCGAGGATGCCAAAACCGGTTTGCCGCCGCAATCGCCCGAATTGCAAAGCATTCTCGATGCCGCCCCGCAGCTCGGCCATCTGGAAATACGCGGCCTCATGACGGTTCCGCCCTACAGCGACGACCCCGAAGGCGCGCGCATGTACTTCCGCCAGTTGCGGCAGATTCGCGATGTTATTGCGGCGCGTAATATTCCGCGGGTGCAGATGCACGAGCTTTCCATGGGGATGTCGCACGACTTCGAGGTGGCAATTGCCGAGGGCTCAACCTGTGTGCGGCTCGGCGCCGCAATCTTCGGAGACCGGAAATGAGATTCGCTTGAAAATTGCGGCGCGGTGGCGGGAAATTCGCGAAGGATTCGAGCGGCCCTTCTGGGTCGCCAACATCAGCGAAATCTTCGAGCGGCTGTCGTACTATGCGGTCTTTGCCGCGCTGGTCCGCTATCTGCATGAAGTGTTGCAGTTCCCTGCCGCGCAGGCCTCCAGCCTGGGCGGAATCTTCGGCGGAGCGGTGTGGATCATGGCGATCTTCGGCGGAGCGCTCGCCGACCGCATCGGCTTCCGCCGCGCGCTCTCCATCGCATACTTCATCCTGAGCGGCTCGTATTTTCTGGTGGGCTCCATCGGTGCTCCCTGGCTCGCGCCCGTGCGGGCCGCCGTGCCGCTGGGCCTGATGGTCGGAGTGATTCTCTTTCTTCCCGCGCTGGGAGTGGCGCTGGTAAAGCCTAGCGTGGTGGGAACCACGGCGCGCGCGTCGAATGAGAACGTCCGCTCGATCGGCTATTCGATCTATTACACGGTGGTCAACATCGGCAGCACGCTGGGACCGTTCCTCGCGGGATGGGTCCACCACCACATGCAAGTGGAGAACGTCTTCCGCCTCGCGGCGCTCAGCGTCTTCCTGATGTTTATCGGAGTGCTGATCTTCTATCGCGAACCACGGCAGGCCGCCGCACAGGCCCACCCTACCCTCGCCCAGGTGGCGGGAAATTTCCTGACCGTGCTTCGCAACTGGCGGTTTGTGCTCTTCCTGCTGATCTTCTCCGGCTACTGGATCGTCTTCTGGCAGCAGTACCTGATCCTGCCCGTGTTCATTCACGACTACATCGACCCGAACGCCAACACGGAGATGATCCTGATCACCGATCCTCTGATCGTGATCTCGCTCACGGTGGCGATCAATGCCCTTACGCGCCGCATTCCGGCCTTTCGCGCCATCACGCTGGGCACGCTGCTCTCCGCCGTGGGATGGCTGGCGCTGGCGGCGCGGCCCAGCGTAATGGCTGCCATTCTTGCGCTGGCGGTTGTGGCGTTCGGCGAAGTTGTGCAGTCCCCTCGCTACTACGAATATGTCTCGCGGCTGGCGCCTCCGGAGCAGCAGGGCACTTACATGGGCTTCGCTTTTCTACCCATTGGCATTGGATCGCTGGTGGGAGGCAGGTTCAGTGGCGTGCTGCTTCACCACTACGGCGAAGTACTGCGCCAGCCGGAGAAGATTTGGTGGGCCGTAACCGCAGTTGGCGTACTGACTGCGCTGCTGCTGTGGATTTATGACCGTTTTCTGCTGCCCAGGCCCCTGGAAAACCCATCCCGTATTGGGGTGTGATTAAATATAAGCTTCACGCATCATGAATCTCCCCGACATTCAGGCGGCGCTGCGCGACCAGGGCATGGACGCATGGCTGTTCTGCGACCACCACCGCCGCGATCCGATCGCTTATCGCGTACTGGGACTGCCCGAAAGCCTGATGGTGACGCGGCGCTGGTTCTACGTTATTCCAGCCAAGGGCGAACCGCAGAAGCTGGTCCATCGCATCGAGGCCGGACACCTCGACTCTCTTTCCGGCAGCAGGCGCGAATACTCCTCCTGGCAGGAGCTGGCCGAGAATCTCAAGGCCATGCTTGCGCCCTATCGCAAGGTTGCCATGCAGTACTCGCCCAACAATCTGGTTTTTTACGTCTCGCTGGTCGATGCGGGGACCGTGGAGCTGGTGCGCAGTTTCGGCAATGAGGTAGTCAGCTCCGCCGATCTGGTGAGCCAGTTCGAGTCCACGTGGAGCGAAGACCAGATTCGCAGCCACTTCGAGGCCGGCAAATCCATCGATGCGATTGCGGAAGCGGCATTCCAGGAAATCGGACGCAGGGTTCGCGGCGGCGGCACTCACGAATACGAAATCCAGCAGTGGTTCATGCAGCAGTTCCAGCGGGAGAATCTGGTTACCGACGATCCGCCCATCGTCGCCGTAAATGCCAACAGCGGCAACCCGCACTACGAGCCGTCCGCGGGAAAATCCTCCCCGATCCGCGAGGGAGATTTCGTCCTGCTCGACATGTGGGCAAAGAAAAACACGCCCGGAGCGGTTTATTACGACATCACGTGGACGGGATCGGTGGGCAGGGCTCCGGGAGAACGCCAGCGCGAGATATTCGGCATCGTGCGCGACGCCCGCGATGCCGGCGTGCGCAAGGTGCAGGAGTCGATCGCTTCCGGCAAGGCAATCGCCGGATGGGAGGTGGATAACGCCACCCGCGCCGTGATCGAAAAAGCGGGCTACGGGCGCTACTTCATTCACCGCACCGGCCATTCCATCAGTACCGAGGTGCATGGCAATGGCGCTAATATGGACAACCTCGAGATTCACGATGAGCGCCGCATTCTTCCGAATACGTGCTTTTCAGTGGAGCCGGGGATTTATCTTCCGGAGTTCGGCGTGCGCAGCGAAGTTGACGTCCTGGTCCGGGACGGCAAGGCGGAAGTGACGGGCAAAATTCAACGTGAGATAGTAATCATCTAATGGTTTCGAAAATCGATATGGAAAGCGCCACCGGGCAGCCGGCACAGCAGGTTTATCCGGTCACCACCTTTGGCATAGTTGCGCCCGTGGTGGCATGGCTGTTCCCCGGCGCCGGGCACCTGATTCAGGGCCGCTGGGGGCGCGGGTTGCTGATCATGCTCTCGGTCTACAGCATGTTCGGGCTGGGCCTGCTGCTGGAAGGCAAACTTTACAGCTTCAACACCGGAGACCTGCTCGACATGCTCGGATTTGTGGGCGACATGGGCGCGGGCGCGCTCTATGTGTTCGGCAGGGTGATGAACTATGGCGCGGGGAACATTTCCCACGCCACCGCCGATTACGGCACCAAATATCTCATCGTCTCCGGACTGCTGAACATCATCTCCGCCGTGGACGCTCACCACATCGCCATCGGCAAGAAACGGTAATTCGTGGTTAAAGTATTCACCGGGATCGAATCCGCATGAGTCTACAAATTTCGCACTTCACGGCAACTCTGTTGTTTGCATTGTTTGCTTCCATCGTCTTTGGCATTACCCAGCGCGATACCACCCGCGAGATGGTGCGCTATGGCGCCTACTGTTTTGCATTGTTTGTTGGAGGCGTATTCGTTGCCGGGTGGGTTATGTGGATTCTGAAACACTAGCGCCGCAGGCGGCTTCTCTCAAGCCCCGCCCTGGCTCTCGATAGCGTTATCGCGCTAGCCTTCCCAGACGAAAGCGTCGAAGACTTTTTCCACGTTGTAACCCAGCCGCCGGTAAAGGTGTACCGCCCCGGCATTGGCCTCGGTAACCGTAAGCGACAGCATATCGAAGCCGCGGCCCCTCAGCTCCGCGCTGTTGGCGGCCAGCAGCTTTTCACCCACGCCGTGCCCCCGGTATTGCGGAAGCACGCAAATCTGCGTGATGTGGCCCACGTTGGGTTTGACCCGGGAACAGAGAATCAGTCCGGCAGGACTACGGGTTTCCTTGTCGATCGCCACGAAGGAAGCCTGGGTATCGAATAGTCCGCATCCCGGAAAGCGGACGATGTTATTCAGGAACCGCATGGACCCCGAGGTGGTGCGGTACTGGTCATTAATGTCGGAATCGATATGGTCGCGATAGCAGGCGGTAATGATCGCCGCTGCGTGCTGATAGTCATTTTCCGTCCAGCGGCGAAGCTGGAACTTCTGGCTTTGCGCCTTGACCTGCGGCTCTGGCGGTGCGCTGCCCTTGAGCGGCAGAGTCATGAACAGGCGACGGTGCTGCCGAAAGCCCGCCTGCTGGAAGGGCCGGGTCACCGATCCGGAGGCGTGCAATAAAAGCTGTGCCTCAATGCGCTGCACCCCCGGCGAGCGCTGAAGGGTTTCAATCACATGCTTGATCAGGCGCATTTCGATCGAGGACTCGCCTGCCGCATTGCGGTGCGCGCTGCTTCGCCGGGCGTACAGGTCGCCGATCACGGCCTTGGTGCCCTCGTAAACGAAGAACGCATAGCCGTCGATCCGCCCACGCTCCATGGCAACGTAGCCGGGAAGGATTCGGGCGTCGACGTAGCGCAGAATCATCTCGGCGGACTGGGAGTAGTCCCAGGAAAGCTCCTCGGACCAGAGGCGGCTCTCTTCCTCCAATACCGGACGCAGATCGGTAGAGGAGAAGTGGCGGAGATCGAGGACTTCAACCGGCGGATTCCAATTGGCTTTTACGGCTGCGCACATGCGATCAGGTCCAGTCAGGCAGGCGCATCGCGCCGCGGGCAAGGCTGTAATGTTGCAGTCTATCGGTGCCCGCCTTAACAGGCAAACCCCGCGAGGTGACAGGATTGAGTCACTCGCATTCCTAGCTTTCCGGAGCCTGTTTTCTGGAGTCTGTTTTTTGAAGATATCGGGAGCGGCGGAACGGGTTACCGATGGACTTAGTGATGGTGATGCTCTTCCGGGGGTGGCGTGGACACCCAGAAGATTTCCAGCCGCTGCGGCGCAAACTCCCCCACGCGGGAGAATCTTCTGCCGGGAAGCAGCGCCTGCAGAGCATCCAGTGAGCCGGTTTTCGCCACCAGCAGGTGGTCCTCCGTGGGAATCGCGCCGCGATCATAGATGGGCGGCGCCTGATTGCGATAGAAATTCAAGCCATACTCCAGCTCGCGCCGTACGTTAAACAGGGCGACGGTGCGCGGCTGCGTCTCCATTCTGGCAAGTTCGCGCGCTACCGGGCGGGCAGACTCTGCCGCATTAATCGCCGGAGCGCCCACGCGAATCACGAACCCCACCGCTACGATCACCGGAACCAGGGTAACGAAGCGGACTGCTTTTGCTCCCCGTTTGTAAACAGTCGCCGCCATCCCGGCAGCGGTTACAGCCCAGGCAGCGCCCGCAACCATCAGGTTCAACCTTCCCGGCCTTTGGTGAAGGATCATCGCCGGGGCCAGCAATGCCGCGGCAAGCACGCTAGCCGCAAACATGGCATGCAACACATTGAAAGCGGCAGGCAGCCGTTTTCCGGAGCGTGCCCGCTCGCGCAGGGAGTCAGCCACAAGGAGAGTCACGGCAGGAATGGACGGCAGGATGTATCCCG
>DASZRZ010000043.1:0-3749 GCA_035548935.1 Terriglobales bacterium | reverse complement strand
ATCTTCACCTGATCCACGAGGTCACCACGCCGCAGGCATTCGATGGACTGCGGGAGGCGAACCGCCGTGTACGGCGTCCCGATCTCACGGTGGCAACCGTCGATCACAACGCTCCCACAACCTTTCCCCGGGTGGATATCGCCGATCCGATCGCCGCGGCCCAGATCAAGGCTCTGCGGCGCAACTGCGCGGAGTTCGGAATCCGCTTGTACGACATGGATGCCGCCGAGCAGGGCATCGTGCATGTGATCGGTCCGGAACTTGGACTGACCCAGCCGGGAATGACGGTGGTTTGCGGGGACAGTCATACCTCGACCCACGGAGCTTTCGGGTCTCTGGCTTTTGGCATCGGCACCTCCGAGGTGGAGCACGTGCTGGCGACGCAGTGCCTGCAACAGCACAAGCCCCGCACCATGCAGATACTGGTAAAGGGCGCGTTGCCAGAAGGCGTTACCGCCAAGGACCTGGCGCTCGGCATTATTGGCCAGATCGGCACCGATGGCGGTGGCGGTTATGTGCTGGAGTATGCCGGCGAAGCGGTGCGGGCGCTTTCGATGGCGGGCCGCATGACGCTGTGCAACATGAGCATCGAGTCGGGCGCGCGCGCGGGCATGATAGCGCCCGATGAGACCACGTTTGAATATCTGAAAGGCCGCCGTTTTGCTCCCAAAGGAGCGGCATGGGACCGCGCACTGGATTACTGGAAGACCCTGCCCGGCGATGCGGGCGCCACATTTGACCGCGTGATTGAGATCGATGCCGCGAGCTTTGCGCCGTTTGTTACGTGGGGCACCAGTCCCGGAATGGTAGCCAGGGTTACCGACAGCATCCCCGATCCTGCTGCGGCGCGGAGCGAGGCCGAGCGCGGTTCATGGTCGCGTGCGCTGGAGTACATGGCGCTAAAACCGGGCACGCGTTTGGATTCGGTCGCCATCGACCGGGTATTTATCGGGTCGTGTACGAATTCCCGGCTGGAAGACCTGCGCTCCGCCGCGCGCGTGCTGCGCGGATACAAGATAGCTCCGCAAGTGCGCGGCATGGTGGTCCCCGGCTCGCAAGCGGTAAAGCAGCAGGCTGAGAAGGAAGGTCTGGACGAGATATTCCGCGCCGCCGGTTTCGAGTGGCGCGAAGCAGGATGCTCCATGTGTCTGGGTATGAATCCCGATGTGCTGGGCGCCGGAGAGCGGTGTGCCTCCACCAGCAACCGTAACTTTGAAGGGCGCCAGGGACCGGGAGGCCGCACGCATCGTGTGAGTCCCATGATGGCCGCGGCGGCAGCGGTGGCGGGGCACTTTGTCGATATTCGCGACTGGAAATTCCGCGAGGAGGATGGGCCTTCCGCAACCTAGCGCGGCAAGGCGGATTCTATGCAGCCATTTCGAATTCTTACCGGCATTGCCGCTCCGCTTGATCGCGCCAATGTGGATACAGATCAGATTATTCCCGCGAAGTTTCTCAAGAGAATTGAGCGCACCGGCTTCGGCCAGTTTCTGTTTTTTGCGTGGCGCTTCAATGCCGAGGGAAAACCCAATCCCGGCTTTATCTTGAATGAGCCACGCTTTCAGGGCGCTAAAATCCTGATCGCAGGCCGCAACTTCGGATGCGGTTCGTCGCGCGAACATGCGCCCTGGGCCCTGACGGACTACGGCTTTCGCGCCGTGATAGCGCCGTCGTTCGCCGACATCTTTTTTAACAACTCCTTCAAGAACGGACTGCTGCCGGTGATTTTGCCGGACGAGCAGGTTGCGGAGCTGATGCGCCGGTCCCAGGCGTCCGCCGGTTATGAGCTGACGGTCAATCTTGAGACTTGCGAGGTCAGCGACAACAGCGGCTTCCGGGCAAAGTTTGAAGTCGATCCCTTCCGGAGGAACTGCCTGCTCAACGGACTTGACGACATCGGGCTGACCTTGAAGCAGGAGCCCGCCATCGTTGCCTTTGAAGCGCGGCGGGCGCAGCGCCCTTGGTAGTGGTGGAATTTCCGGTTTTCCATATGCCGGTCTCCAGCATGCCGTTTCAGCGAGTCCACTTTCAGGGTATTGCAAGAGCGCCCGGCGCATTTGTTCTGAAGTTTTGCAATCCTTTCAAGTATCATTTCCGGTCGAATCGTTCCGTTCCATTCTTTGTAAGATTTTTACAGGCAAACCAATGAACTTGCGCTTCCAATCCTGCTACTTGGGCGTCGCGGCTCTCTTTGTGGCCGCATTTTTCATGGTTCCCGGCTTCTGTGTAGGAGCCTGGGGACAGGCTTCGCGCGGCAATTCCCGCGAGATCAAGGGAGTGGTGCGCGACCCCAGCGGAGCCGGAGTGGCAGGTGCGGAGGTAAGTATGACCTCCGGCCCGGCGCGAACGAAGACCACAACGGGCAGCGATGGCAGCTTCCGGTTGCAGGTGCAGGGCCTGGATTCCGGTACGGTGGAGGCTCATGCCACCGGTTTTGGAGCGGCCTCACAACATTGGAGCGCGGGCGGCGGCGAAGTGGTGCTGTCTCTTCCGCTGGCTCCCGTTGCGGAAACGGTAACCGTGGTTTCGCGAAGCCCGGTTGTTCTCAGCGAATCGACGGGAAGCGTGAGCGTGCTTTCGGCTGAGCAGTTCAACAGTTCCGGGGCGCTGGCTTTGGATGATGTGCTGCGCCGGGTGCCCGGATTCAGCCTGTTCCGCCGCTCCGGTAGCCGGACGTCGAATCCCACCACCATGGGCGTTTCCCTGCGGGGCGTGGGCGCCAGCGGCGCGAGCCGCGCACTGGTTCTGCAGGATGGAATTCCGCTGAGCGATCCTTTCGGCGGCTGGGTTTACTGGGACCGGATTCCCCGCATGGCGGTGGAGCGGGTGGAGGTTGGCCGTGGGGGCGCGTCATCGCTCTACGGCAGCGATGCCCTGGGAGGCGTAATCGGAGTGCAAACGCGCCGGTTCACGCAGAGCGGACTGGCGGCGGAGACTTTCATGGGAACCTCGACCACGCCCAGCGGTTCCATGGTCGGAACCCTGGCATGGGGAAAGTGGAATGCCACGGCATCGGGCGAGGGCTTCCGTACGGATGGTTATATTCCGGTCTCTGAGGCCGAGCGCGGACCGATTGATGATGTTTCCTCATCCGAACATGCCGTGGGCAACCTGCGGCTGGGAAGGTCACTGGGCCAACACGGGAGCGCGTTTCTTGAAGGCTCCATGTTCGGCGACAGCCGGAAGAATGGGACAATCCTGCAGCGGAACGGAGCCACCGTCCGCCAGCTTTCGGCGGGTGCGAATTGGGATTCCATCCAGGCCGGAAGCTTCGTTTTTCGCGCCTACGGTGGGACGGAGGGCTTCCGGCAGAACTTCACCTCGATTTCCATCGACCGCACGGTGGAGACCCTTATCCGCGATCAGCATGTTCCGGTGACTCAGATCGGTGGAAGTGCGCAATGGTCGCGAGCTTTTGGCTTCAACTATGTGGTCCTCGGCACCGATGTGCGCAACGTGGAGGGGGAAACCGAGGAGACCGCAATCACGAACTCAAGACCCACGTCGCTATTGCAGGCGGGGGGCCGCCAGAGCACGGTGGGGTTCTTTTTCGAGGACCTGATTCACATTGGCACGAACTGGTTTGTGACCGCCTCGGGACGGGTGGATCATTGGAACAACCTGGATGCGAGTTCGCTGACGCGTCCGCTTTCGGCGGTGCCGCCAACGCTAAAGCTGTTCCCTGACCGCCATGAGACGGCATTCAGTCCACGGCTGGGAATTTCGCGGCGGTTGGGAGAGAACGCTAC
>DASZRZ010000042.1:0-2559 GCA_035548935.1 Terriglobales bacterium | reverse complement strand
AAGATCGTCGTTACCGACGATAGCGGACGCTACCTGCTGCCCGATCTCCCCAAGGTGAATTACAAGGTGTGGGTGCGCGGCTATGGCCTCGTCGATTCCAAGGCGGTGGAAGCCCGGCCGGGAGTCAATCTGAACCTCACTGCCCTGATCGCTCCCACGCCGCAGGCCGCGGCGGAGTATTACCCCGGCAATTATTGGTATTCGCTTATGAAGGTGCCTCCGAAGAGCGAATTCCCCATGCCGCCGGGCGATACTTCCGGTGATGTGAGTCCGCTGAGCCTTACGGCCAACATTTATGGCACCGGTGCGCGGCAGCTGAAGACGCAGGCCGAGTGGATCGACGCTCTGAAGTCCGGCTGCAACACCTGCCACCAGATGGGTACCAAGCCCACGCGCAGCGTTGAGCCGACCCATGAAGCATGGTCGCGTGTGCCCCGCCTCGGTCAGGTGAGCATGGCGTCGCGCTTCGATGTCTTTGGCAGGGAGCGCGCCTTTGCGATGTTCATGGATTGGACGAAGCGCATCCGCGAGGGAGAAGTGCCGCCCTCTCCGCCGCGCCCCACTGGCATGGAGCGCAATGTGGTCGTTACCCTGTGGGACTTTTCCGTTCCGGTTTCGTTCATTCACGACATCATCAGCACCAACAAAACCAAGCCCACCATGAATGGCTATGGCAAGATTTTTGGCGCCGATTGGTCGCAGGGCGCGCTGATGACGGTGGACCCGGTGGAAAATGCCCGCGCCGAGGTTAAGCTTCCGCTGCGCAATGAAGAAGACCGCAAGCTGCTGCCCACGTGGAGTCCGCCAAAGATCGACCTGCCCTCGCCTGTCTGGGGCAACACAAAAATATGGGACGATCCCGTCAACGGACACACGCCCAGCATGGACAGCAAAGGCCGCGTCTGGGTCAACGTGCAGAATCGTGGTCCGGTAAGCCCGGCGTTCTGCAAAGCGGGCTCGGGCAATCCCTATGCCGAAGCCTATCCGATCGAACACACGGATGGATGGGGCGTGGACGTTTACGATCCCAAGACCGGCAAAATGGAACTGATTGACCTTTGCTTCCGCTCGCAACACACGGTAACCGCGCACCAGAACGGCAAGCCCGACGAGATTATCGCCTTCAGCATTTCGCGGGGCGCGGGCGGCGCGGGCTGGATCAATCCGCGCATTTGGGATGAAACCCACGACGCGCAAAAGGCCCAGGGATGGTGCCGTCCCATCATTGATTACAACGGCGACGGAAAGACCGGAGCCTTCACCATGCCCAACGAACCGGTGGACCCAAAGCTCGACCGCTTTGTTCCCACCGTGGGCTATGGCGTGGCGTTCAATCAAATCGATGGCAGCATCTGGTATGCGAACACCGGGCCGGTGCCGGGAAAGATCGTGCGCATCTCTCCGGGAGCAAATCCGCCGGCGACGTGCATGACGGAAATCTACGAGCCGCCCTATGACAGCAGCCCGAAGACTCCGGGAATTACCACCTTTACCCCGCGCGGAATCGACGTGGACAACAACGGCATCATATGGACGGCACTCGCCGGCAGCGGACACCTTGCCAGCTTCGACCGCAGCAAGTGCAAAGTCCGCAATGGCCCCACCGCCACCGGACAGCACTGCCCCGAAGGCTGGACCCTGTACCGGGTTCCGGGCCCCATGTTCAAGGGGGTGAATGACGCCATCTCCGACTGGTTTTACTTGAACTGGACCGACCGCTTTAACGTTCTGGGCCTCGGTCCGGATACGCAGGTGGTGAACGGCACGGACTCCGACTCGCTGATCGTGTTCCTGCCGAAGACCAAACAGTGGATCACCATGCGCGTGCCCTATCCCATGGGCTTCTATACCCGCAATCTCGATGGGCGGATCGACGATCCCAGGGCGGGATGGAAGGGCCGCGGACTGTGGTCGGCAAACGAAACCCGCGTGATCTGGCATACCGAGGGAGGGAAGGGAACCTTGAGCCAGGTGGGCCACTTTCAACTGCGTCCCAATCCGCTGGCAAAGTAGAGGACTGCACACTTAAGCCTGCGGGGAGTGGTTACATGTAGCGGCCCGAGGTAAGTCGGAGCTTTGGGCCCATTCGCACCGAGGGCGTGTTCGGACCAACTGGCCTTGGCAAAGCGGGATGACGAAATTGAAGATTGGTCGGGGCGAGAGGATTCGAACCTCCGACCCCCTGCGCCCAAGGCAGTGAACAGAAGTATATCTTATTGATCCGTCTAGCACTTCTCTGCGTCACAGTGCATGGTTTTAGACGGTGTTTGTCAGCATTTGGACCCAAGTTGGACCCAAGTTTTTGAGGCGGCCATGCGTCAATTGCGGTTTAAGCCCATCTCGTTGCTTTGGAGTTTCGCCTTCCAGCGTTGTTCCATCCTCAGGACGTCGTCAGTCGAGGAAGCAGTTCCAGCAACTTCCAGGATCGACACCTGATAATCGCTTGGAGCCCGGCTCTTGAGCGCAACGTTGTGACCATGACCAGTTTGGACGTAGCACTGCCAGCGATGCCAGAAACCCTCCGCGCCGCTTGCGGAGCCAACGTACTGCTCCTTGGTT
>DASZRZ010000041.1:0-7410 GCA_035548935.1 Terriglobales bacterium | reverse complement strand
CCGGCCTCGACCGCGCCTCCGGGAATCGACCATTGTCCCTTGCGAGGCTCCTTGCCGCGCAGAATCAGCAGAACCCTTCCGTCGTGAACAATGACCGCGCCAACGGCGGCAATGGGGCGGTCGGGGAAGTCGCGCTTCATGAATCCCATCGTAACTGAACGGGGAAAAACGCCGGAGAAAGATACCCAGTAGGATGAGGGCAAAATGAAACGGCCCGCCTACTCATAAGAGTTTGCGGGCCGCCGGTGAACTGTGGGGTTTGGCCAAGGCGGTCACGCTGTGACTCCGCCGGACAAATCCGGGTTAACACCGGAATTGCGAGGATAAGAGCGGACCGCTCTAAGCCTCAGCCACCTCACTGTAACTACGTATGTCCAATTCCATATGCTGGAGCACCTCCTTTCCCAGTGTTCTTTTAGATTAGCGCGGGGCATGGCGGCGGTCAAATTCAGAGTTCGAGGATGGTACCCTGAAGCCTGAACCCGTTGGCGCGCTGCCTTTGTGGCGTCCGGGTGGCAATCCATAGAGTTCCTCTCAATGAACGCTGAAGCCCTTCTTACACTTCTCGAACAGGTTCGCAGCGGAGCCGTGGCTCCCGATGAGGCCGTCCAGCGGCTGCGCGATCTTCCCTTTGAAGACCTGGGATTTGCCAAGGTGGACCACCACCGCGCATTGCGGTCGGGTGCCCCGGAGGTGATCTTCGGTCCGGGGAAGCTGCCGTCGCAGGTGGCCGAGATTTTTGCGCGGCTGGCGCAGCGGGGAGCGAACGTGCTGGCGACCCGCGTGAGCGAAGAACAGGCCGCCGCGGTGCGCGAACGGCTGCCAAAGGCCGAATACCTGCCTCTGCCAAGGGCTCTGGTGTTGCGGCAGGACCCCACGATCTATGGCAAGGGAAAGATTGCTGTGGTCTCCGCTGGAACGAGCGACATGCCGGTGGCGGAGGAGGCGGTGGCGACTGCGGAGATTATGGGGAATGAGGTGGAGCGAATCTACGATGTGGGCGTGGCGGGGATCCATCGCCTGCTGGCTGCCCGTGGGTCGCTCACCGAGGCGCGGGTAGTGATCGTGGCCGCGGGCATGGAAGGCGCGCTCCCCAGCGTTGTGGGAGGCCTGGTGCGGGTGCCGGTGATTGCCGTGCCGACCAGCGTGGGATACGGGGCGTCCTTTGAAGGGATGGCCGCGCTGCTGGGGATGCTGAACTCCTGCGCCTCGAACGTGAGCGTGGTGAATATCGACAACGGCTTCGGCGCGGGATACGTGGCTTCGACGATCAACCGGCTGTGAACGTAAGCGCTCAGGAAGCCTTGTCCCGGAAGACGCGGACGAAGATTTTGTCCACGTTGCGGAGCTGGCGCTTGAGGTCGAAGGCGGCTTGCAATCGGGCAGCGGGCACGCGCGAGGTGATTGCGGTATCGGCCCAGATCAGTTCGCGGAAGCTGAGTCCTTCCTTCCACGCACGCATGGCGTGACTCTGCACGATGCGGTAAGCGTCTTCGCGCAGGATTCCCTGTTCCACCAAATCCAAAAGCAACTGGCCGCTGTAGACGAGTCCGCCCCCGGCCTCAAGGTTCGAGAGCATGCGTTCGGGGTAGACGACGAGGGTGTCGATCAGGTTGGTGGTCTTGTAAAGCAGGTAGTGGACCAGTGTGGTGGAGTCGGGAAGGATGACGCGCTCGACCGAGGAGTGCGAGATATCCCGCTCGTGCCAGAGGGCGACATTCTCAAGACCGGCCTGGGCGTTGGAGCGCACCAGGCGGGCGAGTCCGCAAATCTGTTCGCAGGTGACGGGATTGCGCTTGTGGGGCATGGCGGAGGAGCCCTTCTGCTTTTCGCTGAAGAACTCCTCGGCCTCGCGGACTTCGGTGCGCTGAAGATGGCGAATCTCGGTGGCGATCTTGTCGAGCGTGGCGGCAATCACGGCGAGAACGGATAAATAGTTTGCGTGGCGGTCGCGCTGGATGACCTGGGAACTAATGGGCGCGGGTTCCAGTCCGAGGCGGGCGCAGATTTTTTCCTCCAGTTCGGGCTCGAGGTGAGCGAAGGTTCCCACCGCACCGGAGAATTTGCCGACGCGCATCTCTTCCGCCGCATGACGGAACCTGTCGATATCGCGCAGAACCTCGGCGTACCAGTTGGCGAGTTTAAGGCCAAAGGTGATGGGCTCGGCGTGCATGCCGTGAGTACGTCCCACCTGGGGCGTGTCCTTGAACTCGAAGGCGCGGCGGCGCAGCACGTCGCGAAGTTTCTCCAGGCTGGTGGTGATAATTGCCGAGGCTTCGCGAATCTGCAGGGCCTGCGCGGTATCGACCACATCGTTGGAGGTGAGGCCATAGTGGAGCCAGCGCGACTCGGGGCCGATCTTTTCGGCCACGGCGGTGGTGAATGCGATGACGTCGTGCTTGACCTCGGCTTCGATCTCGTCGATGCGTTGCAGGTCAAAATCCGCCTTATCGCGGATGGCATGGGCGGCTTCCGTGGGAACGATGCCCGCTTCGGCGAGCGTGAGGGAGGCGGCGACCTCGACGGCGAGCCATTGGCGGAAGCGGTTTTCCTGGCTCCAAATGCGAGCCATTTCGGGGCGGGTATAACGTGCGATCACGGCAGCTCCTGTTCCGGGGCCTCCCGGTAAAGGGAAGGCGCGGTCCTGTTCCCGCTGGCGGCGTATCAAAATCGCCAGGCACGCAGGGCCGGCGCATAGTCAGTCCGGGACGCGGGACTGAAAACCGGCTATTCTACCCGGTTCCGTCTTTCCGCTCATGTTTATATCGTAAGACGATCCATATTGACTTGCGGAATTCCCGGGGCTAGACTCCGGATTGCAAAATCCGCCCTTGCGGCAGGAGAGTTCGCGCATGAGTTTACGGAGCGCCACCCTGGAACCGAATTACAAAATCATGGCCGAGCTGCGGTACCAAATCCGCCGCTTCCTGCATTTTGGGGAGTTAACGGCGCGGGAGGCGGGACTGGAGCCGCAACAGTACCAACTAATGCTGGTGCTGAAGGGGCCGGCCGATGGGTTCCGCGGCAGCATCGGAGAGATTGCCGAGAGGCTGCTGATTCAGCATCACAGCACGGTGGAGCTGGTGGACCGCCTGTCCCGCCGCGGCATGGTGCGGCGGCGGCGCGGGACCGAGGACCGTCGCGAGGTGCTGATTGAGCTGACGACGAGAGGTGAAAAACTCCTGCGGGAGCTGGCGCTGCGCCACCGGGAAGAGCTGCGGCTGGCCGGTCCAGAGATGGTTGGCGCGCTGAAGAAGCTGCTGCGCGAAACGCCCGGCGACGATGCTCCGGTCCGGAGAAAGACAAAGCGCAGCATGGCAAAGAATTAAAGAAGGAAAAAGTTGAAGCAGAATTAAAGCAACTTGCGAGTTTCAGTTGCTGGCGGACGTTTGAGCTTTAGTTCGCGCGGGCCTGCAATTCCTGATCCAGAAGGGGCTTGAGGGCCTGCACGGAGATTCCGATGGTGCCACCCGCAAAGCCATCGATATAAGCGGCATTCACGCCGATTACCTCACCCTGCGAGTTGAAGACCGGCCCGCCGCTGCCACCCTGGGCCGTGGGCGCATCGTAGACCAGTTTGTCGCTCACCACATCGCCCAGGTGTCCATAGGTTGCGGAGGGGCGGATGAGGTATTGCGAGGCCAGATCGCGGGCGATCTCGGCGGTGTCATGCGAAAGAGCGAGACGCTTGTAGACGGCTCCGGGCGATTTGGCCAGCATGGCGGTGACGCCCATGGGATATCCCACGACGACCACGGAGTCTCCCGGCATTCCGGGGTGGCTGGCGATTGGCAGCGGAGTCAGATCGGGGTCGCCGTCCCGGTGAGTCAGGTGAACGATGGCCAGGTCGGTGGTGGGCGAGACCCGGGGATTCTCCAGCGGAATCGAGGCGGAGCTTCCGGGAAAATATGCCTCCAGCCGCTCAATTTTTGCGACCGCGCCCTGCTGAATCAGCCCTTCATCGTGTTCATCCTCCCACCAGGGTTCTACGACGTGGCGGTTGGTGGCGATGATGCCGGGGGCAGCCAGGAATCCGGTGGCGGAGACCCGGGTGCGGAAGATACGGGGCGATCCCCCCTTCTGGCCGGGGATCGTGAGCGAGTAAACCGAGTATATGTAACAGATTGAATTCCTGTGGCGGCCAAGCACCAGCGCAGGAATGGACTGTTCCTGCCGTAAGCGGGAGACCTCTTTGGTCAGCCGCGAGAGCTCGGTGGCCTGACTGAAGTGCATGGCGAAAAGGGCAATGGCCAGACTGGCCGACAGGGCCACGACCGGCAGCACTTGACGAACGCTTCGAAATGGTTTCGAGGAATTCAGCACACCCCCATTTCGCCTTAGTTGGCTTTGCAAGGCAATCCAATTCGATTTTTCGCGCTTACCGCGGAACGCACCCCTGATAACTCAGGTAATCGCTTATATTGGTTCCGTTACCGGGGCGCGGAGATTCCGCTCCGGGCCGGAAAAAGCGCCGAAGGTGCATAAAGACAGGCTTTTCCGAAGCACCCCACCGGGAAAGGCTGGCGTTAGAAAGAGCATTTTTCACAATTGCTCCGGCGGTAACACCGCGCCGGTTACCCGTTCAACGAGGATGGTTTGAGATGACCGAAATGCCTTCAGGAGCACACTCGCAAGCGAGGAAAGATCCGGTGGAGAGGGAGATGGATAGAGTGGCTGAAGCCATGACGACCTGCCTGGTGTGTTCGACGCGGCTGAATGAGAACCGCTGCAAGCTGACGTGTCCGAATTGCGGGTATTTTCTGAGCTGCTCGGACTTCTACTGAACGCCATACGCTGGCGCAAAGCGCTTCCCGTATACTTGGTTGATTTTTGCCGGGCAGCGATTCGGGGAGAAGCCCGGGTCTTTAGCTCCCGGGTCTTTGGATATTGTCGGATATTGAACGATCGCAGAACCAGCCATCGCAGAATTTGAGATCGCAGAATTTAAAGATTCCAGAATTAAAGACAGGAGAAAGTATGCAGAGAAAAGGCAGTGCGGTATGGACAGGCGGACTGAAGGACGGGAAGGGAAGTGTCTCCACCGGCAGCGGAGTGCTTAAGGAGACGCAGTATTCTTTCAGCACGCGTTTTGAAGACGGCATCGGAACCAATCCCGAGGAGTTGATTGCCGCGGCGCATGCCAGCTGCTTCACCATGGCGTTTTCATCGCAGTTGGAAAAGGCCGGAATGAAGGCCGAGCGTGTGGAGACCACGGCGACGCTTACGCTGGAAAAGCTGGATGCGGGATTCACCATCACCACCATTCACCTGGACACCAAGGCACGGGTTCCGGGAGCGGCGGCGGATGCGGTGCTCAAGGCGGCGGAGAATGCCAAGGCCGGATGCCCGGTCTCCCGCGTGCTGAATGCGAAGATCACCATGGATGCCAAGGTGGAGTAGTTCACGCGTCGAAGGGCACGGATTGGGGGCGGCTGCTCGAAGAGCGGGCCGTCCCCATTCTTTTTGTAGCCTGTTTTCCACCCCTGTTTTTTGTTGTTCTTTTTTACTGTTCTCTTTTGCCAGTTTGGGAATTGGGGAGTCCGGTCACTTGTGACGCAGAGAGCACAGATGGAGATTGTCTAGAGAGTGAGGGAGCGCAGGATTTCGCGAATTTCGCGATTGATGCGGGCGGCGTCGCGGGAGGCATTGTCTACCAGTTCGATCCACTTCTTGCTGGTGTCATCGAGTGGGCCCTGGGCGAGAAGGTAGGAGGCTTGCATGATGGTTTCCAGCGAGTTGCTCAGGTCATGCGACAGAGAGCGAAGCTTGGTCGTGGTTTCGGTCGGCATTTTTGCAGTACCTTCAGCGCTGGGCTGCGGCGGCAAGATAATCCTATCCCAACTTGCCAATCACAGGAATGGGCTCCGTGGGTCGAAGGCCTTAACGCTGTCCCATTAGAGGATTTTGAGCGGCAGAGATGTTGTTTCAGCGGGGAAAATGCCCTCCCGGATCGGGAACGGCTTCAGAGGGGCAAATCGGGGCTGGGTATGGATAGGGGGTGTTCGCGGGAGTATGCTGCGGGTTTTTTCGCGGCAATATGAGGAAGTTTGACAGAGTTCTTCAGGTTGTTGAGAATGAAGCAGCAGTCCTGCAGCGGCGCCCTTCTTTGGCAGCCGCGGTTGTTTGGGGGCGGTCGTAGTCCGGACACCCCTATCCGTGCCGAAGTGGCGGAATTGGCAGACGCGCATGGTTCAGGTCCATGTACCCGCAAGGGTGTGGGGGTTCGAGTCCCTTCTTCGGCACCAACGATCAAGAAATTTCCCAATTAGTACAGGCTGGATTCAGACCGCAGATTTGTTTCGATTCGGATCGCAGGATTCGTAAGATTCATGCGGCAACGGCCGAGGTTTGTCCGATGAAGCTGCTCACGGTTTCCTTGAGTTGGGCATCCACCTCGTCGGCTATGGTCATTACGTCGTGAAGCAGCAGACTGAAATCCACCTGGCTCAAATTCTTCTGCAAAGTGTCAAAGATGCTGACTTGCAGGATGCGGGATTCCTCGATGATCATGGTGATGGAGTAGCCCTGTTTTTTGCGCATTAAGCCGTGCAGGGCGGCGGCGTCCGAGGTATGTTTGCTTCCGAGTTTTTGCGGGGCATCGCGCAATCGCCGGACAAGCTCTTCAATCAATTTTGGAAGGTGACCCGTGCGCGCCTCGACGCTGAGCGGGATACTGGTCAGTTCTTCTTCACGCTCGACTCTTTTTAACCACTCGGCAATGACTTGTGGCGCTTGACCTTCCAGTATGGTTGCCACTCTCTGCGGATTTGTCTGGGCATGCGGTTGACGATTGTCAAGCTTCTCGCGAACCAGCTTGAGAAGTTCCGGAATGGCCATGGGCTTGATCAGGATTTCATCGGCCTGCAGAAGGATGGCATTCATTGCCTCCTTGAGCGCGGGATAGCCAGTAAATACCAGCGTAATGGCAAGCGGGTTGGTATGGCGCATTGCGCTTACCACGGTAAATCCATCGCCCGCATTCGGCATGTGCAGGTCGGAGAGAAGAACATCAAAGGGCTCTGTGTTGATCAGGCTGAGCGCCTCGCCGACACTGGCCGCGGTTTTTACCTGGAAATGGGCAGCCGTCAATACCATCTCCAGCGATGAGCGCACGGCCTCGTTATCGTCCACCACCAGGATTCTCGCGGGCTGAGAGGTGGAGGGCTTTGGGGCCTTGCTCAACTGCGATATCGATTCTTCATTCACCGGGGCAATAATGGGGAGATCGGTTGTAACGTTAGCTGGTTTCATCGTATAGCTCCTTGCGCTGGCTGCCATACCTGGCTGCCATACCTGGCTGCCATACCTGGCTGCCATACCTGGCTGCCATACCTGGCTGCCATACCTGGCTGCCATACCTGGCTGCCATACCTGGCTGCCATACCTGGCTGCCATACCTGGCTGCCATAC
>DASZRZ010000040.1:0-3290 GCA_035548935.1 Terriglobales bacterium | reverse complement strand
CTACCGCATTTCCCTGCTGGAAGCCATACCGGGTCTATACAAGGAAATTGCCGCCTCATTGAAGGCTGTCTACGGCTACAGTCTGGATAACGGCCAGCTTCCCGCCATGATTTCCTTCGGCTCGTGGATCGGCGGGGACCGCGACGGCAATCCTCTTGTCACCTCCAGTTGTACCCGTGAGGCTCTTCAGTTCGCCCGCGACATGCTGCTGGAACACTACGGGCAGTCGCTTCATCAGCTCTTTACAAGGCTGAGCGCCTCAACCCGTCAGGCCGGCGTCTCTCCCGAGTTGCAATCGGCACTGGCCAATTACACAAGGCAGCTTGCCGATGTAACCTTTGACTCCGCCCGCCATCCCGAGGTCGAGCTTTACCGCCGCTTCATTACCTACATGGGCCGAAGACTGCGGTACGCGCGGCGCGAGCCACAGCACCCTCAGGCCTATCGCTCCGCCGGGGAGTTCGAAGCCGATCTTCTTATCATCGCGGACAGCCTTCGCCGCAACCGTGGGGAGCGGCTGAATACCGAATTTCTGGACCCGCTGGTACGCGCGGTTCGCACCTTTGGATTTCATCTTCACTCATTGGACATCCGCCAGCACGCCCGCGTTCATGCCACAGCGATTTCGGAAATGGCAGGGATTCTCGCGGCCAGTCCGCAAAGCACCGCCGGTCTTTCCAGCCAGACCCGCGAGGTGCTCGACACCTTCAGCAGCATCGCCCAGATAAAAAGCTCCTACTCGCCCGAGGCTCTTCCCCGCTATGTGATCAGCGGAGCGCGCTCGGAAGAGGACGTGCTCAACGTACTCCGCCTGGCCAACATGTCTGGCCTGAAAATCGCGGGCACAAAGCCAAACAGCCCGGGCTCCGATCCCGGACTCATGCCGGTTCCGCTCTTTGAGTCCATCGACGACCTGAGGCGGTCTCCCGCAATCTGCACGCGCCTGTGGACAATGCCTGAATATCAAACCCTGCTCGACTCCTGGGGGCGGCGGCAGGAGATCATGCTGGGCTATTCCGACTCCAACAAAGACGGCGGCATGTTCACCAGTACGTGGGAACTCTACAAGGCGCACCGCGAACTGCACCGGGTGGCAAAGGAATGCGGCATCCACCTGCGTCTGTTCCACGGTCGCGGAGGCACCGTGGGAAGGGGCGGTGGACCCACCCATGAATCCATTCTGTCGCAGCCGCCGGGAGCATTTACCGGAGAGATTCGCATTACCGAGCAGGGCGAGGTAATGAACTGGAAATACTCCGACGTGGTGCTTTCGGAATGGAATCTGGAATTGATGCTTGCGGCATCGCTGGAAGCCCTGCTGCAAGCTCCCAATGCCAGTATGGAATCGTTCGAGCCGGCAATGGAGCAGATGTCGCAGACGGCTTTCCACTTCTATCGCGAGAAGATTGTCGAAAACCCCGAGTTGCTGGAGTATTTCGAGCAGGCCACTCCAGTCAACGAACTGCAATATGCCCGTATGGGCTCACGTCCGGCGAGGCGGCAGGCCACTCACAAGATCGAAGACCTTCGCGCAATTCCCTGGGTATTTGGATGGATTCAGAGCCGCCATGGACTGCCCGCATGGTTTGGAGTCGGACACGCCCTTGAGACCTTTGCCTCTGCGGACCCCGGCGGAGCCGCTATGCTCAAAAGCATGATGGCCGGGCTTCCTGTTTTTGCCGGCATGATCCGCAGCGTCTCGCTGGGAATGGCAAAGGCGGACTTCTCAATCGCGCGCATGTATGCCGGTCTCGTGCAGGATACCGGGCTGCGGGAGCGCGTATTCGGCCTGCTCTCGGAAGAGTTCAACCGGACCCGCAGTCAGATTCTTTCCATCACCAGCCAATCCGAGCTGTTGGAACGCAACCCGGTGCTCGCCCAATCCATCCGCCTCAGGAACCCCTATGTCGATCCCATGAGCCTGATTCAGGTGGAGCTGCTCCGCCGCAAACGGGAGGCTCCCGCTGACGCAGCGGAGGATGCGGAAACCAATAATGCAGTCGCGGCGACCATCAATGGCATCGCCGCCGGCCTGCATAATGTGGGATAGATTTTTTGAAACCGCTATTCGGCGGCGGCTCCCGCTGGAATGGCGTTCTTGCGCGGACGCCGGTTCGCCTGCAGGATTTTCTTCCTCAGGCGCAGCGACTTGGGCGTTACCTCGACAAACTCATCCTCGGCGATAAATTCGATGGCCTGCTCCAGGTTCAACGGACGGAAGGGCACCAGCCGGATGGCATCGTCCGAAGTCGAAGCGCGCATATTGGTGAGCTTCTTTTCGCGTACGGCGTTCACGTCGAGATCGTTGTCGCGGGAGTTTTCGCCAACAATCATGCCCTCGTAAACTTCCACGCCGGGTCCGGTGAACAGCTCTCCGCGCTCCTGAAGGCTGTACAGCGCATAGGGAGTCGTCGTGCCGTTGCGATCCGCAATCAGCACCCCCGTAGGCCGGTGCGGGATTGCACCCTGCCATTCGGTGTAGCCGCTGAACAGAGAGTTCATCACGATGGTTCCGCGGGTGTCCGTCAACATCTCGCTGCGCAGTCCGATCAGGCCGCGGCTGGAGATGCGGAATTCCATGCGCACGCGTCCATAGCCGTGATTATGCATCTTCTGCATCTCGGCCTTGCGCATGCCGAGCTTCTCCATCACCACTCCCACAAACTCTTCCGGAATATCGATGGTGAGGATTTCCACGGGCTCCATGGTCTTCCCATCGATTTTCCTGGTGACGATCTCGGGCTTGCCCACCATCAGCTCATAGCCTTCGCGCCGCATCATCTCAATCAGGATTGCCAGCTGCAGTTCGCCGCGGCCCATCACTTTGAAGGTATCGGTATTGTCGGTATGCTCCACCCGGATCGACACATTCGTGAGCAGCTCTTTATCGAGCCGGTCGCGCAGGTTCCGGGAAGTCACGTACTGGCCTTCGCGTCCCGAGAAGGGCGAGGTGTTGACGGTAAACTGCATGGCGATGGTCGGCTCGTCGATTACGATCTTGGGCAGAGGGGATGGGTTCTCCGCGCTGGTGATCGTTTCTCCAATGGTGATTGCGCTCACGCCCGCCACTGCAACGATATCTCCCAGCTCCGTCGTGGTCGTATCCACCCGCTTGAGCCCGTTGAAAGTGAACAGCTTGGTGATTTTGATCTTTTCCAGTGATCCGTCCAGCCTTGCGATGGCCACGTCTTCGCCCGTGCGCAAGGTGCCGTTGAACACGCGGGCAATCGCCAGCCGTCCCAGGTAATCGCTGTAGTCGAGATTCGCCACCAGCACCTGCAAAACTCCCG
>DASZRZ010000039.1:0-2581 GCA_035548935.1 Terriglobales bacterium | reverse complement strand
GTGCTCCTCGTCGTATTCCACCGTAACCTGCGACTTGCCATCCGGACGAAGATAAGCGAGCTTCCCGCTCTTGCGGCACTCCGCCAGCCGGTGTGTTAACCGGTGGGCAAGCGCGATGGGCATGGGCATCAATTCCGGGGTTTCGTTGCTGGCATATCCGAACATCATGCCCTGGTCCCCGGCGCCGCCGGGATCAACACCCATGGCGATATCCGGGGATTGCTCGTGGATGGAGGATATGACCGCGCAGGTTTTGGAATCGAAGCCAAACGCAGCATCGGTATAGCCCACAGCCGTAATTGCATCGCGTACGACCGAAGGATAGTCGACATTTGCCTTGGTGGTAATTTCGCCCGCCACCAGCGCCAGACCGGTGGTCAGGAGTGTTTCGCACGCGATCCGGCTATGAGGGTCCTGCGCCAGGCATGCGTCCACTACTGAGTCCGACACCAGGTCGGCGATTTTGTCGGGGTGGCCTTCGGTTACGGATTCTGAAGTAAAAAGATAGCGTTTGCTGTGAGACAACGGCATTTCCTCCTGCTGTTTTGGCGCGCACAAACTCCGGCAGCCCGGAAAATCATTTATCGAAAGCAATATCGGGAACGGAACCAAACTAACAGAGCGTCTACGTTTGAGACAACATTACCGGCAGCGTAATCCGTCTGGAAGTTTCCTGAACATTTTCCCATAAATTCGTGCGCCGGGCGGATTTATTCCCCCCTGTAAGCTCAAGGTCATCTAGGAAGTTAGCGTGGGGGAAGGAGCCAACGGAAAGCGTTTCCTGCAAAGCAGATAGAGGTCAGCGGAAGGTGAGCCTGATGAAGCCGGGCGGTTACTGGAGGCCCTTGGCGTTGAAGGTTACGGTTCGAGCCTTATTGAGTTCGCCCAGGGATGGGATGGCCTGTCCGTTGTGAAATATGTCCACGCCTCCGGCGTTCCCCACCGTTAATGTCACCTCATTCCGCGCCCGCACCACCTGTTCGGAAGAGACTGTCAGCGTTCCGCTGTAGCGTTCCTTGCCGTCCGCCGTGATCGAAACCCACGATTCCTCCCGGGCGTGGACTCTCAGTTCGAACTCCTGCGAGTGCGCCGGTTGCACGGGGGAGGGTGCGTCCGTCTTTGAGAGTGCGTCTGTCTTTGAGGGTACATCTGTCTTCAGGGGTACATTCACCGCTGCAGCAGGCGCGCCCGTTCCGGCGGTTGACTGGGCTCCGGTTGGCTGGGCTGATGCGCTATCGGAAGCGGTCTTTCCCGGAGTGCTGCCAGTGTATGCCATTACCCGCCCGGGCTCGGGAGTAGCTGATCGTTGCTTCTCGTGGCGGCTCCAGCTGAGATATGCCACTATCGCCAGTAAGCATAATGCCGTCAGTAGCTTATAGACTGGGGAGGGGCGTTTGGCCGCATGGGTCGAGCCCTCTTCCGTATCCGATTCCGTGTCAGATTCCGTATCAGACGCCGCTTTTTGCGCCCGTTCCGGCGCTCCTCCCCGGCTGCGGGAGGGCAGAATCTCCTGCCCTTTCAGGGGCAATTCGCTCGCGGCGGACTCGTAATCCGCCACCGCCTCATCTTCGTCAATCCCAAGATAGCGGGCGTAGGAGCGTACGAAACCCCGGTTGAAGATGCCACCAGGTAGTTTTTTGAAATCCTCTTCTTCGAGTGCTTTGAGCGAGCGGGTGCCTATCTTGGTGGCCTCGGAGATTTCGTCAAGGGTGATCCCCCTCATCTCGCGTTCGCGTTGCAGACGCTCGCCAAAATTGCCCAAGAATCGTTCTCCTCGGTAGATCCTGCTGGTTGATCCGGAAGGAATGACCATGATCATTTACGTCCGCTTACAGTGTCAAACAAAACCGCAGCCAATCGAACGGGAAGGCTCCGCCCGGTACTTTTGGACCCGCCAAAGTGGACTGCGCATTGCACCCGGAGGTATCCCCTTATAATATGGCCCCAAGCTTCCCGCTGGGGACACTTGCCCGACCATGACCGAGGCCAACGGAACCGACCGCAAAAGACAGATGCAGGAGTTGGCCATCTTCCACGATGTGGCCAAGGCCCTCACTTCTTCGCTGAACCTCGATTCCATCCTTCAGACCATCATGGAGAAGGTGGCGGAATACTTCCGTCCGGATAACTGGTCGCTGCTCATGGTCGATGAATCGACCGACGAGTTGTATTTTGCCATTGCCGTCGGAGATGCCGCCGATGCCCTGAAGAGCGTGCGCCTCAAGATCGGCGAGGGAATCGCGGGATGGGTTGCCAAGCACGGGGAGCCGCTGGTGGTGCCGGACGTCGCTAAAGATCCCCGCTTCGCCAAGCGCATCGACGAGATGACCCAGTGGGAGACCCACTCGATCATTTGTATTCCTCTCAAGTCGCGGCACCGGGTTCTGGGCGTGATTCAGCTCATTAACGTCGATATGACCAATTTCGGCGACAACCAGACATTTTTTATCCAGGCGATCTGCGATTACGCCGCTATCGCCATTGATAACGCCCGGGCCGTTGAAAAGATTCAGGAACTGACGATCACCGACGACTGCACCGGCTTGTACAACGCCCGCCATCTGTACAAAACGCTGGAGGC
>DASZRZ010000038.1:0-4147 GCA_035548935.1 Terriglobales bacterium | reverse complement strand
TGGCACATGGTGCATGCCTGATATTTCTGCGCTTGATTATGGAAAGACGGCGCCGCCGGCGCCACGGAGTCCACCGTAAAGGTGTGGCATTCCAGGCAGAGCTGGTTCACCTGGCTGCGCTTCAGCAGGCGGGGGTTCTGCGAGCCGTGGGGAGTGTGGCAGGCCACGCATCCCTCGGTTTTCACCGGCGCGTGCTCAAAGACGAAGGGTCCGGCCTTCTCGGAGTGGCAGCGGAAGCACACCGCGTCCTGCGCCGAGGTAGTGCGCAACTGGCTGGTCAGGAATCCGCCGTGCTGGTTATGGCAGTCCGTGCATTGCACCAGGTTGGACTCGACCCGGTGCCGAAATGGCTTCATGAAATCGAGCCGGACCTCCTGGTGGCAGCCGTAGCACAGGGCAGGCTGGGCGGCGGTCAGTAAAAACTGCTTCTCCTTGGCATGATGCGGCGAATGGCAGGAGACGCAGCTTACGTCGTTGACGTTGTGGGCCGAGCGTCCGAAGTTGGCATGCTCGCCGCTGTACTGGTGGCAGTCGAGGCAACGCTGGCTGATGCTCGCCGCCGAGGCCTGCTTGAAAGAAAATATTGTGGATGGGTCGGCGCTCTCGGCATGCTCCTTGCCGGGGCCGTGGCAGCCTTCACAGCCCTGCCACGCTGGTCCGCGGCGCGTGTCGAGCCGGGTCTTGTAGTGGGGAGTGGTGGCGACTTGCTTTACAACTTCCGCATGGCAGGTCTCGCAGGTTTCTGTACCAGCATAATGCTCGGGGTTCAGATCGCGCGAATAGGGCGGCGACTTGCTCTCCGGAGGTTTTTTGCTCAGCTTCTCTTTCTTCTGCGCCTGTTCTTTCTTCTGTCCCTGGGCCGGTTGCAGGCAAACGGACAGGGAGAACGTCAGAAGCAATCCCATGCCGAGCGAACTTGCGAAACTTCTGGGGAAAGACTGCATCTGCGGCGGAGTATAGGGCTTTTGTGGGGTGAGTGGTCAGTGATATGAATCACAAGCCCTGTGGATAAGTGCTTAAACGGTAATAGCCTGTTTTGAAATCAGAGAATCAGTTTTGGGAAATTTCCATCTGGCCGAAAGTTGCGAATTTGCATCGCAACTTCACTGCATCGGCTCGATGCATAGGTTCGACGCATCGCGTCAATGAATTGCGTCAATCAATCGAGACATGGGAATCGAAACAGGGGGAATCGAACAGCAAGGAATCGAACAGCGAAGAACCGAAGCAGCGAGGAATGCGCTGTGCTGAATTCCAGCGGACCACCGGCATGATTCTGGCGGGATTTCTGCACGATTTAAATTGTGCTAACCTGCTGAATGTACAACCGCTGCCGGGATGGCGGAATTGGCAGACGCAGCGGGCTCAAAATCCGCCGAGGTTCACCCCTCGTGGGGGTTCAAGTCCCCCTCCCGGCACCAATATTAGGTCGATATATAGCATCTACCCAAGCACTAAAAACCCCACACCGGCCAAGGCAGATGTGGGGCTCCCAGCTACAGGGTTTTTTCTGGTTCTTCTGTTCTAGTCCCGATCCCAAAAGTCGTCCCAACGATCTCGCACTCTTTTGAATCGTTCGAAGGGGTACAGCGGAACCGGAGTATCCTGCCGCACAAACGTTAGGCCGGCGGAATTGGCGTCGATGGCGAAGGCGTAGATCTGCGTGGGGAAACCCGTATTCAGATCGTTGTCGCTCATGACGTAGAGCAAAAGCCTGCCGTCGGGAAGTTTGGGCCCCCAGGCAAGACCTTCAATTTTTTCCGCAATGATGTTCTTGATTGTCTTGTGCGGCGTGGTGCTGATATCGACCTCGTAAGCGGGGTTGAGAAGATCGAGGAACAGGGTCTTGGTAACGGGGATGAAGGTCTGTCCCACCAGGGAGTCGAAGCCTGAAACGTCGGTGGCTCCGTTCAGATCAATTTTATAGATTCTCTTAAGGCCGCTGGCCGCCGGGCTGAAGGCATCGGCGCCCGGGCTTACGAGGCTGCGGTTATCTCTCTCAAGGACCAGAAACTCGTGGTCGTTGATGGCGAGAATCTCGTTCGCCCCCTTACCTTGGCTGATTGCGTCGAGCGTATAGACATACTCCGCCGACTGGCGGGTCCACAGATCATACCTGAAGATCCGGTTGTTCAGGCCCACGCGTCCGGGGGGAACGCTGTTGTTCAGGCCATTGTCCTGAATCAGCGCGTTCTGCATCAGGCCCACCAGATAGCGGCCATTCGGCGTGATGGCCAGCCCCTCCATGCCGCGATTGGCCTGCCTCCCTGAGTTATTTCCCAGGATGCCGGCGGGAAGCGCCGGAGAGCCCACGGGATACAACTCCCAGGAGTTTCCAGCGGAATCCACTTCGCCGCTCGGATGCGTAATCAGAAACTTCGGGGGCAGGGGTATCCGGCGGATCAGACGCCCGCGCCGGTTGAACTCAAACAGGAACGGTCCGTATTCGTCGGAGACAAAGAAGGTTCCATCGCGGCTGACCACCACGCCCTCGGGATCGAGGCGCAGGGTCATGAAAAGGTTATTGGGTTCAAAGGGCAGAAAAGCGGAGGAGGCGCCGACGAAATTCCAATCGACTTCATGCTTCAGAAAGCGGGTGTCGAGCAGGTTCCAGTCGATGTTCAGGACGTTGGTATTGGGATTTTTCGACGTGTCCACGTTCATGTAAAGGAAGTGAAAGCGGTCGAGATAGGGAACATCGGTGCGGCCGTCGAATGGCCCGCGGTCAGGAACCGCGAGAAATACCTTGTCGTACCCCGTGTAGGTGAGCGCGGAGCCCATGCCACCGAAGATTGCCTTGTGAATGCAGTTGGTGGGGACATCCTTCTGGCAGATATTTCCGAAGAGTCCGGACTTGTCGAGGCTGTTCCCGGGGATTTCGCCCCTGCCGATAAATGTAACTCCGGGATCGGCCGCGCCCCAAAGCGCAGACGCTGATGCTATCAAGGTGACCAATGCCACTCGCTTGAGCGCTTTCATAATTGCTCCTTTGCTCCTCGTTAAAGTGAAGCAGCAGGGCAAAACTATTCCGCTCAAGTTAACAGTTGGTTAATTCTGTGTGAAAGCACCTTAAAATTTGCGATTCAAGGACGTCTTTTCCACAGCCTGCATCGTGGGTTTTGCAATCAATTGCAATAAACCGCCAACGATCAATTGTGGCTGCCGGCTTTGCAGAGCGCAGCAACGAACTTAGCTATAGAGCGCCCACCGTCCCGGACCTGCCGCCACGACCACAAAGTTCATAACGATCATCATTAAATCGTAGTGCCAGCCGGAGGAGTTTTTGCCCCAGAAGCCGCTGTGCCACACAAAAATCTTCTTCTGAATAGCTCCCAGCATCACGAGGATCAGCCCCAGGGCGGCAATTTGCGAGAGTACACCCAAGGCGACCCCAAGGCTGCCCCCGATCTCCGCGATGCCCAGGAAGAGCGTGAAGCCCGGACTCATCCCGATGCTCTGGCCGCGCAAGGCAGGGTCCTTGGCGTGGCTCCATCCACTGGTGAAAAACACAGCCGCGATCATCAGACGCAATGCCAGAAACGCGGCATCGGCAAGAGCGGGCGGAAGCTGGATCATTGGCTACTCCCTCTGTTCGGGCGTAAAAATGTGTCCCCCCGTAAAAAGATGTTTTACGTGACAAAAAAAAGAGCAGGGAACACTTCCCTGCTCTTTGATACTTAAACTTCCAAAAAGATACCCAACCTTCCAAAAAGATCCATGGCGTCCACTCAAAACCGCCCATGGCGGAAAATCTACGGCACCGGAGGAGCCTTTGCCGTATAGCCATCGGGATAGAAGTGAACGCTGGTCACGACCGGCACCGAGCGGCTGCCAAACCAGATGGTGTTGTTTTCCTCCATCTGGAATTTGTTGATGCTCTGGCCGGGCTGCGGCATGGGGAAATAGGCAAACTTCTTTGTCTTCTGATCGTACTTGACGATGGCGTTGTGGGCCTGATCTCCCATCCAGATGTTGTCCTCTTTATCAGGCCATGAGTCGTAGGGCTTGGCTCCGCTGTAGGGGATTTTGATTTCGCTGATCTCCCCCGTGGCGGGATCGAGCCGGGCGACCATTCCGGTTATGTACTCCGTTGACCAGACAATGCCCTTGGAGTCCACCCCGATGCGGCGCATCTGTCCCCAGGAGT
>DASZRZ010000037.1:0-3571 GCA_035548935.1 Terriglobales bacterium | reverse complement strand
GGCGTGGTTCTGCTTGACGACAAGGCTTCTAACGCGGAACTCGACCGGTTGGCGCACGGCGGTATCTGCGGAATCATCTGCGCCGCGGGCACGGGTTCCCGCGGGCCGGAAGAGGTGCGCCGCCGTTACCGCGCCGCACTGGAGCGGATTGGCAGCCGCCCCTGGCACATCGAGTTCCACGGGCATCTGGAGCAGATTGGGGCGATTGAAGATCTGCTGATGCAATCCTCGGTGCCGGTGATCTTTGACCACTTTGGCGGCGCGAAGCCGGAGCTGGGCGTGGATCAGCCTGGATTCAGCATGCTGCTGCGGCTGGTTCACAGCGGCAAGGCTTACGTGGATATCTCGGCTCCCTACCGGGTTTCCAAGAAGGCGCCCGACTATCCGGATGTTGTGCCCATCGCCCGCGCAATTATCAAGGCAAACCCGGAGCGGGTGACCTGGGGCACAGGATGGCCGCATCCCGAGCATGTTGACGGGCGCTCGGCAAAGGAAATTTCACCGCTCTTGCAGATTGACGATGGGCGCAATCTCAATCTGGTTCCCAAATGGACCTCGGGTCCCGCCGAACTCAAGCTTGCCCTGGTGGATAATCCGGCCCGGCTTTACGGTTTTTAACGAGCGGGAGCGCAGTTCCAGTATTTGCAAAAAGACCGGAAGGGGCGGGTCATTCCGCGCGGTGGCGGAAGGCGTTTTCCCGGCTTGCGTATATTCAGGACGCAACATATCAGGAGGCAACACAATGAAGAGTTCGAAAATGGCTATAACGCTTCTGCTGGCGATTGCGGCGGGCGTGCTGCTGGGCCGGAACATGGCTATTGCGGCAGGATCCAAGAGCGCAGATGCGCCCGCGGCGAGGGTTCCGGCGGACATCGATCCGGAATCTAAAAACCGCCTGCCGCTGCCCCGGCGCGAGGACATGAACGATGAGGAGAAGAAGATTTTCGACGAGATGATGGGAGGCCGGTCCGACCGGCGGGCCGAGCGCGGACGGGATAAGCCCCCGATTCGTCTGCATAGTCCCAGGCTGGCGAAGCCCATGGCCGATGCCCACCGTTACCTGAAGAATGAGACGGAACTGGGTGATCGGTTGACCGCCATTGCGGTTTTGACCACAGCGCGCGAATTGGATAACCAGTTTGAGTGGACGCAGTGGGAGGAGCACGGCTGGAATTCCGCGGACTCGAAGCCGGTGGAGCGGGAGATTATCGACACCATCAAGTACTGCAAGCCGGTGAAGGGGCTGGGCGAAAAGGAATCCGCCATTATCAAGCTGGGACGCGAGATGTTTGGCGTAAAGAAAGTTTCCTCTCCTACCTTTGCCGAGGTCCTGCGGCTGTTTGGCAAGCGGGGCACGGTCGATCTGGTGGAGCTGATGGCAATGTATTCCGCCACCGGAGCGGAGGTGGTGGCTTTTGACATGCAATTGCATGAGGGACAAAAGCCGCTGCTGCCGGCGCGCGCCAGCGTACCGGCTTGCCGGGCGAGGTAGAGTGCCGGCAGATCATCAGTAGCAGATCTGGAGTTGCGAACAAAGGGAACGGGATCAAGCCAGGGCTTGATCCCGTTTTTTGTTCCGGACTTTTTACGGCTTCTGGGCTCGGGTCAGGCTTCAAAGTCCAAGGCTTTAAAGCTCAGGGTTTCAATCCCAGTATGAGCGCGGGATTGGTCTTGGTCATGAGGTTGATGTCGTCGACCGAGATGCCCTCTTTGTGAAGATCCTGCATGAATTCCAGAAAGCCTTGCGGGTGCAGTGGGGCGGGCGGATTGCGTGGAGCGCCGAAGTTGGTGGACAAGAAACAGTATTTGGGACCGATCTGGCGGATGGCGTCCGCATACTCCTTGATGGTGTGGCGCGGCTGGGGGCCGGAGATGGGGCCGTCGGCGACGAATTCGAGGAAAGCGCCCTCGCGGGCCGCCTGCTGCATCTGCGGGACCGTCATGTCGATGATGGTGTACATGGGATGGGAGACGACGATGTGCTTCACCCCGCGCATGTGCGCCTCGTGGACAACCATCAGGGCTTCCGCGGATGAGATATGTCCGGTGGCCAGCACCATGTTGTCGTGCTGCGCCATGTAATCGATCAACTCCAGGACTTCGGGAACGAGGTGGCCGTCCTTGGATACGGGGACGAACTTGCCGATTTTTCTGCGCTTCCAGTCATTCTCGGCATCCTGCGTGGGCAGCCAGACCACTCTGCCATAGCCGCCGGTCATCATCGGCAGACGCTTGACGGCTTCCAGGTTAACCCCGCCGTTGGTGAGGTCCATGGTGATGCCGCCGAAGATCTCGATGCCGGGAACCTGCTTGCGGACCATGTAGGCGAGCGCCGCGGTGGATTCGTGGTGGTTCTTGAGAACAAGCCCGCGCATGCCGCTTTCCTTGGCGAGCCGCGCCAGGTCGTCGGCGTCGATGACGCGCTGGCTGCTATCGGGGGCGCTGTGGACGTGCATGTCGATAACGCCCTTCAGGTTCAGCTCGGATTGCGCGTGCGAGGGAGCAGCGAACAAAGTGAGGCAGATGAGTGCCGGTAGTACTTGCTGGAAGATGCGGGACAGGGTCGAGTTCATTTTAGTCCTTCCGGTATGCATGTCTGCCGCCCAGGAGCTCGCAATGATTGAACCGGGCATGGAGGCGATTCAGGCGAGCACCGGGCCGTTACGGCCCCGGAAGTTATAGCAGACGATCCACGGCTTCGCTAAGGCAAAAAGAGACGGGCCAGGAGTTTAAAGGCGGGCTATTCGGCGCCGAAAAATTGCTCGACCTGCGACAAGTCGGTGGTTCTGCGATAGCCCGGAAGCGAGCTGACGAAGACGCGTCCGTAGGATTTTTTCAGGATGCGATTGTCGAGCAGCACCAGCAGGCCGCGATCCTGAAGGGAGCGGATCAGGCGTCCGAAACCCTGCTTGAGGGTGATGACCGCAGCGGGCACCTGATACTCGTAAAAGGCGTTGCCGCCACCGGCGTCAATGGACTTGATGCGGGCCGCCACCACGGGGTCGTTGGGCACGGCGAAGGGAAGCCGGTCGATGATGACGCAGCTGAGCTGATCTCCCTGCACATCCACACCCTGCCAGAACGATGCGGTGGCGAAGAGCACGGCGTTGGGGGTCATGCGGAACTCTTCCAGCAGCGCGTTTTTGGGCGCGGAGCCCTGAAGCAGCATGGGGTATTCGAGTTCGCCCAGCAGGCGGTCGTGGACCTCATGCATCTGCGTGTAGCTGGTGAAGAGGACGAAGGCCCGCCCGCGGGTGATTTCCAATATTCGCCGGATGCGGTTGGCAGCGGCGGCGGCAAACTGCGGGACGCGCGGATCGGGCAGGTCAGGCGGCACATACAACAACGCCTGCGACTCATAGTCGAAGTGCGAGGAGACGACGAGTTCGCGGGCGTGCTCAAGGCCGAGGCGTGCGCGGAGGTAGTCGAAGGCTCCGCCGACGGCCAGCGTGGCCGAGGTAAGCACGGCGCATTGCAGGCGGTCGAAAAGAGACTGGCGGAGGAGTTGCGAGACGTCGATGGGTGTGGCCTGAAGAAAGACGTTGCGGCGGGAGCGCAGCGAGGCCCCTTC
>DASZRZ010000036.1:0-2381 GCA_035548935.1 Terriglobales bacterium | reverse complement strand
AGCGTTAGTTTCAGGCCTGGTGTTTGGATCGACGCAGTTTGTGGTGTCGAACTACATTGGGCCGCAGTTGACCGACATCCTTAGCTCGCTGGCAACGCTGGGGGCGCTGGTGGCGCTGCTGAAAGTATGGCAGCCCGCCGCAACGGAGACCAAGAACGTGACGATGGCCGCAGGACACAGCCATGCCGGACAGCATTCGGCGAGCGCGGCGGCGCACCACGACCGCTCGACTGGCGAGGTGCTGTGGGCATGGGCTCCGTATGCTCTGCTGGTCGTCTTTGTGCTGGTGTGGGGCTCGAAGCCGGTGGGCGCCAAGCTGGAATCATTCAGCGTGGCATTTCAATGGCCCGGGCTGCATAACCTGGTGCAGCGCGTGCCGCCGGTGGTGGCGAAACCGTCGCCTTATGCCGCGGTCTTCAACTTCAACTGGCTGGCGGCGGCGGGCACGTCGTGCATGCTGGCGGCGCTGTGCTCGGCGCTGCTGCTGGGAATGCGTCCGGGAAAGATCGGCTCGCTGCTGGTGTCGGTACTGCGGCAGTTGACGATTCCGATTGCGACGGTTTCCGCGGTGCTGGCGCTGGCCTTCCTGATGAACTACACGGGAGCAACCGTGACGCTGGGATTGGCCTTCGCGGCAACGGGAGCGGCGTTTCCCTTCTTCAGCTCCCTGCTGGGATGGCTGGCGGTGTTTCTGACTGGCTCGGATACCTCGGCCAATGCGCTCTTCGGCAGCCTGCAGGTGGTAACGGCGCAGAAGCTGGGGCTGAATCCCATTCTGATGGCGGCTTCGAATTCGAGCGGCGGCGTGATGGGCAAGATGATCAGCCTGCAAACCATCGCGGTGGCGGCGGCGGCCACGGGCATGTCCGTTCACGATCAGGCGAAGCTGTTCCGGTTTACGCTAAAGCACAGCATTATTCTGGCGAGCGCCATCGGGCTGCTGGTAATGCTGTATTCCTACTGGCCGCACTAACGGGAGTACAGCGGAACGGCGAAGAAGTGGTGCACCCGGCAGGATTCGAACCTGCGACCCTCGGATTAGAAATCCGATGCTCTATCCGGCTGAGCTACGGGTGCAGCAGTTTGAAATTATAGGCTAAAGGGCCTCTGCAAAATAGGCTGCCAGTCTGCGCTAACCCCGCATGATCCCGGCTGGTCACGTCCGCAATTTCTGCAATAACTCTTCGGCATAGACCGCGCCTTGCGGCGTTTCCTCGTGCTTAAAGTAGACGTAGGCATCGCCTTCGAATGCGGCGAGCCTTGCGACAAGCGCCTCCCTTTCAGCGGGAGGATACTCCGGTTTGCGCAGGCGGAAGTATAAGAAGGAAGCGGTCTGCACGTTGGGCGTCTCGAGCTTTTCGCTTCCGGCGATACAGAGCGCCACGTTGAAGCGGCGAAGCAGATCGAATACCGGATCGTTGAACCAGGATTCATGGCGGAATTCGAAGGTATAGGCAATGTCGCGCGGCAGCGTGGCGAGAAAGGATTCCAGCAGCGGCAGGTCGGATTTAAGAAAAGGCGGAAGCTGGAAGAGGATCGTGCCCAGACGGTTGGCCTGCGCCAGCGGTTCCAGAGAAGAGAGGAAACTGCGGGTGAACTCTTCGCTCTCGCGCAGCCGCTTTACGTGCGTGATGTTCTGGTGAGCCTTGACGGAGAAGCGGAAGTCTCCGGGAGTGGCCGCGATCCATGCGTCGAGCAGCTTGGGCGTGGCAAAGCGGCGGAAGGTGTAGTTCAGCTCCACCGAGTTGAGGCGGGTGGCGTAGTAGGGCAGAAATTGATTGGAAGGGGTTTTCGGCGGATAGAAGGCGGGCTTCCAACTCGCATACGCCCACCCCGATGTGCCCGCGAAGATTCGCGCCATGATTGCGCCGCCTGAGTACGGTTACCAAATTACCATGGGCGAAGTACAATTCCATCCGATGGCTTACCTGCTCAAAACAGAGCCCACCGTTTACTCGTTCGCCGATTTAGAGCGGGAGCGACAGACGGTGTGGGATGGGGTGACGAATCCCGCGGCGGTGAAGAACCTGCGCGGAATGCAGCCCGGCGACAAGCTGATCCTCTATCACACCGGAGATGAGAAGCAGGCAGTGGGGACGGCCTCGGTGGTCTCGGTGGATACCAGCGACCCGAAGAACCCGGCGGTAACGATCCGGGCTGGCAAGCCTCTCCCCCGGGCGGTAACGCTGGCGGAGATTAAGGCAAACAAAATATTTGCCGAGTCCGCACTGGTGCGTCAGGGGAGGCTTTCCGTGGCTCCGCTGACCGAGGATCAATACCGGTTTCTGGCGGGGTCGTAGAAGCCGGAGTTCAGTGAGCAAAGCGGAAAGATTTTTCGATACATTCTGAATGCCATGGAGGCACGATGTCGGATTTAGCGG
>DASZRZ010000035.1:0-7341 GCA_035548935.1 Terriglobales bacterium | reverse complement strand
ACCGCCTCCACCGCCGCCGCATAGGACTGAGCGTAAGACTTATGCTCGGGGCTGTAATACACGGTGACTCCCGGCCGCGAGAGCGTCTCCAGTTCGTCGATCACAAAGGCAGGTTCCATCAGGCCAAGATTGGTGAATCTGTAGGTGGAGCACCCAGTGGCCGAAGTTCCGTCCGGGGTCTCCTGCCGGCTGCTCTGCTCCATGCCTTCCAGCTGGCCGTTGGCGATGACATTGGGATGGTCCTCGGCATCGTCGTCGGGATCGAGCCCGGTAATCCAGCAGAATCGAACCCGCATGCTGGACTCCGCCTGGCGGGCGCGCCAGTGTCCCACCGTGGTGAACAACTGGTTCTCCGATAAGCTTGCCGCCTCGGCGGACATTGGATACCACGCCACGTGTCCCATGCCTCGCACCGCGGTAAAGGAGTCGCTGATCCGATCCCATTCGGTGTGATCCGCCGCGTCTTTGGGAGCTCCAATCCGGGTAAGCCGCGTGGCGTCTGAGGGAATCGTACCGCTGTAGCCGACTTCCAATTCCAGGGACACACCGGGAGCCAGCGCATGCGGCAGGCTCACCACGGCTTCACTTACGCTTCCTGTGTGATCGATATCGCTGGTAAAGCGCTGGGTTACGTACTGTGCCGGTTGCCCCGCAACCTCCACCATCCGCCACTCCAGCGTGGAGGAAATCTGCAGGGTGAGTATCGTCTGGGGTGTATCGGAGATGTTGCGTACCACGATCTTGCCGCGGGCTGAGAGCGCCTGAGCGGCCGGGTCCACATTGAGCTGGAGATCGTAGCTCCGGAAGCTGAATGCCTCGCGATCCAGTCCGGCGGCAAATAGCGGAATGGAGCACGCCAGGTAAAGAATTCCGGCTCGCGCAAGCCTGATCATAACTTCACGGGAGCTTCCGCCCTGGTTTTGGAATGGCGTTTATGGCGCCGTTGCCGGGCCAGTTCGAACATGACGGTTGCGGCGGCTACGGAGACATTCAGCGAAGGCACCTGTCCGAGCATGGGGATTTTTACCAGAAAATCGCAGTTGCGGCGCACAAGCTCGTGGAGCCCGTCTCCCTCCGCGCCTACAACCAGCGCGCAATCCATGTTGTAATCCAGTTCGTCGTAGGACTGGGCGCCGCGCTCATCCAGGCCCACGATCCACAAATTCCGGGCCTTTAGTTCTTCCAGCGTGCGGTTGATATTGGTGACGCGCGCGATGGCCAGATGCTCGGATGCTCCCGCCGACGCCTTGGCCACCGTTGCCGTTACCCCAACCGCCCGTCTCTCAGGGATTACCACGCCGTCCGCCCCGGCTCCATCCGCGCTGCGAAGGATGGCCCCCAGGTTGTGCGGATCTTCCACGCCGTCGAGCACCAGCAAAAATCCATGCTTGCCGCGCCGCTTCGCCAGAATCTCTTCCAGTTCCACGTACTGCTTTTCCGAGGTGATGGCCACCACGCCCTGATGCTGCGCGGTTTGCGCCAGCCGCGTCAGTTCTTCTCGTGGAAGCTGCCGCACCGGTACGCCCCGCTCCCTGCATTGCTTTACCACATCGTGCACTCGATGATCGTTCCGTTCGCGCGCCACGGCAACGTACTGGAATGATCGTCCCTGTGCTTTTAATGCCTCTTGTACCGAGTTGATGCCATAGACCAGACCCATTCCATCTCGTCCTCTGAATCCATTCTCGCGCAGAATCGCGGATTCTCGCAGCGTCCTGCCCGGAAGTGCGATTCTGATGTATAACACTCCATTGCCGCAGGGCTCCACTTTCGTGCTTGAGGCGGGAGGCGGCCTCCGCTTTCCGCGCCAGGAGAATGGCCTATGGATAGCAAGCCCGTGAATAACAAGCCCATGAATATCAAGAAGAGAACGGCATTGCGCTGGCGCCTTATGCCGGCGTCCGTGATTGCGCTGGTTCTAATGGCCGCTTCCTCTCTTGCCATCGCTCAGCAATCCGGTGCTCCGGTCAGGGGCGTCATCCGTGGAAAAGTTACGGCGGATCAGGGGCGGGTGATCGCTTTCCGCGTCGCGGCCCATAACCTCGACCGCAGGCTCTGGTACACGGTATTCACCAACAAGGGCCAGTACACCGTTCCGCAGGCGCTGCCGGGCCGCTACGAGATCATGGTGTATGAGCCCGCCTATGATTCGCCCAGGCTGTCAGTCCAGCTCGGCCCCGGCGAGCAGAAAAATGCCGACTTCGCAATCACGCGCCGCCCGGCGGGAGCGGATGGCGGGGAAGAGCCGGCGAAGCCCGGCGGCACCGGGAAGGTCCAATACATCAACAGCATAGACGAGATGTTTCCTCCCGGCCCCGCGCTCGCCAAGCTCCGCGAAAACTGCACCGGCTGCCACTTTGAAACCTTTAACCAGTGGAGCGGCATGCACTACACCAAAGAGGGTTTTCTTCGCGGTATTGAGCGGATGACCGAGTCGGGCCCCGGATACAACCCCTTCGTGATCGCCAACGGCAGAACACCCTTTGACAGGCAGACGAAAAACGCCATGGCCGAGTATCTGGCCAAAAACTTCGGCCCCGGCACAACCGAAAAGAGGCTTCGTACCGACCCCCTGGTACTGGACGAAGAGATCGCCTCGAAAGCCATCTACGTTTCCTACGATGTCCCCGCGGATATGCCCCTCATCCCCCGCGGGAATGTGGTGGGCGCCAACATGGTGGACGGCGTGTTTCCGCAGGTGCCGCCCGCTCCGTACCATCACCTCCAGGCTCCTTTTATATCGCCGGTCGATCACACCCTCTGGTTCAGTTCGCATTCCAACGCCATGCTTCAACTCGACCCCCGGGATATGGACGGCACGCGCCGGTGGAAGACGTTTACGATCAAGGGCGATCCCTATGTTCAACCCAGCGGCATCGCCGTGGATAAGCAGGGGCGTGTTTATTGGGCCGAACTGAAGACGGGAATGATCGGTGAGCTGGACCCGGCAACCGGAAAACAGATTCGCTACGTTATGCCCCAGCCCGGCGCTATCGAAGAAGTGGTTGTGGATAAAGACGGCAACATCGGCTTTGGGCTGATCTGGGGATCTTTGTTCGGCAGGATCGACGCCAAATCGCGCAAGGTTCACCAATATCCCACGCCTACCGCCGACAACGGTATCTACGGGCTTACCGTGGATCAACACGGCAACCTCTGGGGAGGCGGCTGGCAGAAGGGGATGATCCTCAAGTGGGATGCCGATACGGAGTTGGTGAAGGAATACAAAGTCCCGAACTCCTGGGGACAGGTCCGCCGCATCGGCGTGGATTCCAAGGGGATTGTCTGGGCTGCGGAATATCCCGTGGGATTACTCGCCCGGCTGGACCCAGCCACCGGCGAACTCAGCGAATACAAAATTCCGGTGAGTGGAGCCAAGCCCTATGAAGCATGGCCCGACCGCTCGGACAACGTTTGGACAAGCGATCAGGCCCACAGCGCGATGATCAAGTTCGACGCCAAAGCCCGCAGGTTTGTCTTCTATCCCATGCCGCAGCCAAACCAGAGCGTACCCAAAATTCAGGTGGACGACGACAATACCATCTGGTTCGGCACCCGCAATCTGCCCATCGCCACCGGGGTACACTTTTATCCCGAGGGCTACACCGCGCAGGCTCTCCCCATGCCCTAGCTTGTGTCCTTTGGTGAGCTGTTCAAGGCGCAAGCGCAACGGCTTGCGCCATCCGAAGTGTGTTTTCGGATGCGCAGGGCGGAGTTCCCGGGAAATCCGGTACGGCATACGGTATCTTCATAAGAAGTTCGCAATTAGAAGCCGCAATTCGAAAGTTCGCGATTCGATAGTTCGCGGATGGAAAGGGCGCGTGGGCGAGGTGATGGGTTTGGAACCATCGACGGCGGTATTGTTGATTTCCTGCACCGACCAGAAAGGCCTGGTGGCGGAGGTCTCCGCGTTTGTTTACCAGCACGGCGGCAACATCGTACACGCCGAGCAGCACATCGATGTTCCCCAGAACATTTTCTTTCATCGTGTGGAGTGGGATCTGGCTGGCTTTGCCATCCCCCAGGAAGAAATCACGGACAGGTTCCGTCCCATTGCCGAGCGCTTCGGCATGCGGTGGCAGCTTCGTTTTTCCCGCACCCGTTACCGGGTTGCCATCTTCGTTTCGAAATACGATCACTGCCTGATCGATCTTCTCTACCGCCAGCGCATCCGCGAATTGCGGGCGGATATTGTGGGAGTCTTCAGCAATCATCCCGACCTGGAAGAACTCGTCAAGCCCTATGGCATCCCCTATTTCCACTTTCCCATCACGGCGGAGACCAAGCGGGAGCAGGAGAAGAGGGAACTGGAGCTGCTCGACAGCCTGGGAGCGGATCTCGTTGTGCTGGCGCGCTACATGCAGGTGCTGACCCCGGAGTTTGTGGAGAGATATCCGAACCGCATCATCAATATTCATCATTCCTTTTTGCCCTCGTTTATCGGTAAGCAGCCTTACCGGCAGGCCTACGAGCGTGGCGTGAAGCTTATTGGGGCCACCAGCCACTATGTGACCGAGGATCTTGATCAGGGTCCGATCATCGAACAGGATGTTGCCCGGGTAACCCACCGTGAGACGGTGGAAGACATGGCGGCCAAGGGCCGCGATCTGGAGAGGCAGGTTTTGGGGCGCGCCGTGCGGCTTCACCTGCTCAATCGCATTCTCCCCTACGGAAGAAAAACGGTCGTGTTCGATTGATCGTCTTTTCGATGGATCGTCTGGCGGCGCTCCATGCCCGGGCGCGGCACCCCGACATCTGCTTTTCAGAAACAGGATCGAACACTGCCGCCGCATCGGGAACAGCGAGGCTGTGCGGACAGGAAGAGGGGTAATTCTTGAAACTCGAAAACGGAAACTCGAAACCTGCTTCTACTAGAAAGCATGCCGGTCCCGCGACTACCGGGCCAGCCGTTCCCGAGCCCGCATTCGCCGAGCGTGTCCGCACGCTGGCTCATCTGGGACGGACGGGCAGCCTTTCCACTCTCTCCCGCAAGCAGCCCGGTTTCCCCTTCGGATCGGTAATGCCTTACGGGTTGGATGAACGCGGTCGGCCCACTTTTCTGATCAGCACCATGGCAATGCATACCCAGAACCTGCAAGCCGATCCGCGCGCCAGCCTGCTCATTACGCAGCAGGGAGCGGATGCCGACCCGCTGGGCGCTTCCCGCGTCACGCTGATCGGGAACGTATCGGTAGTCCCGTCGGCTGACCGGGCGGCGGTTCGCGAGCTTTACCTCGCCCGCTATGAAAACAGCAAATATTGGGTGGACTTCGAAGACTTCTCTTTTTACCGGATGGAGGTTCTCGACATTTATTACGTCGGCGGTTTTGGCGTTATGGGTTGGGTCACTGTGCCTGAGTATGATCTCGCCCAGCCCGATCCTCTGGCTGAAGACGCTGCCGGAATCCTCGAACACATGAATGCCGATCACCAGGATGCGCTGATTCTCCTCGCGCGAATCCACGCCGGCATCGAGTCCGAGCAAGCGTCCATGACCGCGGTGGACCGCCTCGGTTTTCATGTCCGCCTCAAGACCGCCGAGGGTATGCGGGGCGCCCGTGTCGCTTTCCTTCGCGAAGTAAGAAATTCGGAAGAGACACGGAAGGTGCTGGTCGAGATGGTTCAGCAGGCCCGCCACTCGTAGGCCGGTAACTTTTGAGGCAAAAAAAGATTTCCCGCCGGCGCGGATGAAATTCATCGGCTCCGGCGGGAATTTGTTGTTCCAGGTTCTGCCGCGGGGCAGCCTTAGAACTGGTTCCACAGGTACTGGTTGTAAATCTCGTGGTGGAACTGCACTTCGGGCGTCTTAACAATGGTTCCCAGCAGCCGGGCGCAACGATCCGCGGAATTCTTTTTCAATTCCGCATAACGTTCCTTAACGTCCTGCCCGAACAGCTTCGTGGTCCACTCTGCCTTGTTGTAGTTCTTGAGGGCGTCGTAAATATTATCCGGCAGATACCGTTCCGCCGCGCGGAGGTTCTTTACCTTCGATATGTCGCCTTCGAGTCCTGTTTTGAAGATGGAATAGAGCACCATGTAAGGGTTGGCATCGGGAGCGACCGAGCGAACTTCCACGCGGGCGCTGCGCTCGTTGCCGATGGGGATACGGATCATGGAGCCGCGATCGACCGCTGAGGCCTTGATCTGGTTCGGTGCTTCAAAGTGCGGGTCCAGGCGCCGGTAGGAGTTGACGCTGGAGTTGAGCAACAGGCAGATGTCGTTGCCATGGGTCAGAATGCGGTCCACGAACTCCCAGGCAAACGTGCTGATTTTTTCCTCGCCCTTCGGGTCCCAGAAAAGGTTCTTTCCGCCCTTGGTGATGGAGACGTTGGTGTGCATTCCGCTTCCGTTCACGCCCACGACCGGCTTGGGCAGGAAGGATGCGGTCAGGCCCATCTTGGTCGCAACCTGGCGGCAGATCAGCTTGTAGAGCTGGATCTGGTCGGCAGCTGCGACGACCTCGGCATAGCTGTAGTTGATTTCAAACTGCGAAGGCGCAACTTCGGGATGGTCCTTTTCGTTCTGGAAACCCATAGCACGCTGCACTTCCGCCGATGTATCGATAAACTTACGCAGCGGATCGCCGGGAAGCGAGTGATAATAGCCGCCCGTATTGACGTAATCGAACTTGCCCGTCAGGTGGTAGGTTTTTTCCGCGTCCGATCCATTGAACAGGAAGCCTTCAATTTCGTTGGCGGCGTTGAGGGTGTAATCGCTTTCCTTGAAGACCTTCTCGGCATACGATTTCAGAACCGCGCGGATGTCGCCCGAGTAGGGGCTGCCATCCTTGTCCACGACTTCGCCGAATACCAGCACCTTGCCGGTTCCGAAAATATCGGAAGGCGCCCAATAGAAGGCAGCCCAGTCGATTCCCAGGCGAAGGTCGCTCTCTCTCTGGGCGGTAAAGCCCCGGATCGATGAGCCGTCGAAGGTGAGGTTGTCCCAGCTCTTGATCAGGAACTTCTTGTCGTAATCCAGCATGTGCAGGCGGCCTTCGAGGTCGCTGAACATCACGGTGACGGCTTTAATCCGCTTTTCGTCGGTCAGATACTTCAGCCGCTCTTCCCGGATTTTGTCCGGGGAAATGCGATCCGTCCGCTGCTTTTTGGCATGCACATTCAGGTCTTCGAGTTCCCCGTATGTAAGACGCAAAAAATCCTGTAGTCCGGTTTCCATTGATTTCTTTCTCCCACTGGCGTTTTTTTGGAATTTGTACTGCGCGGCATCCCGAATCGCAGGCTGCCCTCTCAAACCAGAAAACCAACGGCTCTATAGCGCGGCGATGCCGTGGTTTCCATTTCGTATTCGTACTGCGTCACTGATGACGGAAAGAAAAATCTT
>DASZRZ010000034.1:0-15021 GCA_035548935.1 Terriglobales bacterium | reverse complement strand
GGAACGCCAGCGTCAACCAGAGCGCCGAGAAACATGTCGCCGCTGATGCCGGAAAAACAGTCGAGATACGCGATTCGCATGGGTGCCGGTCAGGACCGGGGCTTAAGTTTAACAGCCGTGCGCTTAAGCACCGGCAAACTCCTGATCATAGGAAAGGCGGGGATAAGCGTCAAACAGGGCAGCCCAATTCAGGCAAGCGTTATGGTCCGGGTGCCCGGCCTCGCGCCAGCGGCTTGGTATAATCGCGGTTCTTCTTTCGATAGCTGGTTGATATAGCTAGAGCCTGTAACAGCCGGGCATTCAAAAAACACTCAGAAAGTTCGCCGGAAGCCGCTGCAGGGCAGCACATCCGGTGCGACCCGAGGAATCTCCACAACTTGTACCGTCAATATCAACGCCAGCTTATCGACCGGGTACGCGCTTATCTGCGCGCGCAGTATTCCCTTGAGCCTTCCCATGTAGTGGTGGAGCAGCCTCCCCGGGTGGAGATGGGCGAGTATGCCCTGCCGCTCTCGTTTGAACTAGCGCGGACGCTGCGCAAGGCTCCCAGGAAGATTGCCGAGGAGTTGGTGGCGGGGATCGGGGAAATTGAAGGCTTCGAGAAGCTTGAGGTGGCCGGAGCGGGCTACATCAATGCGCGGTTGAAGCGCGCCGTGGCCGCGGCGGCGCTGGCGGCGGAGAATGGGGAGCTGAAAGACGTAAGCCCCCCGGCGGGCGGGGGCAAGATTCTGGTGGAGCACAGCAGCATCAATCCCAATAAAGCCGCGCACATCGGGCACCTTCGCAATGCGATTCTGGGAGACACATTTGTCCGCCTGCTGCGGGCCAGCGGGCGCGAGGTGGACGTGCAGAACTACATCGACAACACCGGAGTGCAGGTTGCCGACGTGGTGGTGGGATTCCTCAATGTGGCCGGGAAGACGATCGCGGAGATCGAGGCGATGGCCAAGGGAGAGGCGAAATTCGACTATATCTGCTGGGATGTGTATGCACGCGCCTCGCAGTGGTATGCGGAAGACAAGAACAACGTACAGCGGCGTCTTGAGACGCTGCAGAAGATCGAAGCCGGGAATAATGAAGTGGCGGTGGTGGCGGAGCTGATTTCCATGACGGTGCTGCGCAGGCACCTGGCGACGATGGAGCGGCTCGATATCCGGTATGACTTCCTGCCGAGGGAGAGCGAAATTCTGCACCTGAAGTTCTGGGAGCTGGCCTTTCGGCAGTTAAAGGAAAAAGGCGTCATCTACCTCGAAACCGGCGGTCCGAAGGCGGGCTGCTGGGTGATGAAGCGCGCGGAAAACAGCAGTGGCAACGAAGAGGGCGAAGACCTCAAGGTGATCGTGCGGTCGAATGGCACGGTGGTGTATGAGGGCAAGGACATTGCCTATCACCTGTGGAAGTTCGGGCTGCTGGGGCGCGACTTCGGATACAAGCTATTTCACACCTATCCCGATGGGCAGAAGTGCTGGATTTCAACGGCGGAGGAGGGCGAGCAGCAGCATCCGCACTTTGGCGGCGTGGCGGAAATCTACAACGTCATCGATGCGCGGCAGGCGGAGGCGCAGGGAGCGGTGATCGAGGCGCTGCGCGGGCTGGGGCATCCGGGGGCGGCTGAGAATTATCACCATTTCTCCTACGAGATGGTAGCGCTTACGCCACGGTGCGCGGCGGATTTGGGCTACTCGCTCTCCGAGGACGACTGGAGCCGTTCGTTTATCGAGGTCTCGGGCCGGAAGGGATTTGGCGTAAAGGCCGATGACCTGATGGACACGCTCATCACCTCGGCGGCGGGCGAGGTGGATTCCCGGCATGCGGAGCTGGCGGCGGAAGAACGACGGTCGATTGCAGAACAGATCGCCATGGGAGCGCTGCGTTACTTCATGCTGAAGTTCACCAAGTCCACGGTGATTGCGTTCGACTTCAAGGAGGCGCTCAGCTTTGAGGGAGAGACCGGTCCGTATGCGCAGTATGCCGTGGTGCGGGCTACGAACATCTTCCGCAAGGCGGGCGTTGAACCGGAAGAGGCTCTGGCGGCGAAGGTGGACTATGCGGCTTACCTTGACGGCGAGAGCGGCAATGAGTTCTGGGAGCTATGGCTGGCGGTGGCAAAGACGTCGTATGTGATCGACCAGTGTGTCGCGACCACGGAACCGGCTTATGCCGCCAAGCATGTGTTCCAGCTTGGACAGCTGTTCAATAACTTCTATCACCGGCACAACATCCTGAAAGAGACCGATGAGGCACGGAAGAAGTTCCTGCTGGCCACGGTGGCCGTGGTGCGGAGAGAGATGATCCGTGTGCTGGGGATGATGGGGATTGAAGTGCCGAGGGTGATGTAGGGAGTCTCACAGGCAGCGAGTCTCCCAGGCAGGGGTCTCACAAAAAAATATCGCAATCTTACTCACGCAGGGACGGATCGATCCGTCCCTGCGTGTTTTTGCGACGGCCGTCCTTGGCGACGGCTAGGAGCTGAAGCCGCGTACGAACTCCACCAGCGAGCGGACGCCGAAGCCGGAGGGGCCTTTCGCGGCCCAGGCCTTGTTTTCGTCAACCCAGGCGGTTCCAGCGATGTCGAGGTGGACCCAGGGAGTGTCCTCGACGAATTCCTTAAGAAACATGGCGGCAGTGATGGCGCCGCCCCAGCGTCCTCCGGTGTTGATTATGTCGGCGATGTTGGAGCGGATGAGCTCCTGATATTCGTTATCGAGGGGCAAGCGCCACATTTTTTCGCCAGAGCGGCCGCGGGCGCGCTCGAAGCGGGCGTAGATGTCTTCATCGTTGGCGAATATTCCGGCATTCACTCCGGCAAGAGCCACAACGACGGCGCCGGTGAGAGTAGCGGCATCAACCAGGTGAGTGCATCCAAGCTGGCGGGCATAGTGGAGTCCGTCGGCGAGGACGAGGCGGCCCTCCGCATCGGTGTTGATCACCTCGATGGACTTGCCTGACATGGCGATCTGTACGTCTCCCGGCTTCTGGGCCTTGCCAGAGGGCATGTTTTCCGTGGCCAGAATGATGGCGATAACGCGCACCTTAGGGCGGAGGAGGGCAATGGCCCGCATGGCTCCGATCATGGCGGCGCCGCCGGCCATGTCGTATTTCATCTTCTCCATGCCATCGCTGGGCTTGATGGAGATGCCACCGGTATCGAAGGTAATCCCCTTGCCTACCAGTCCCAGCATGGGCTTTTCGGGAGCGCCCTTGGGCTCATAGCGGATGACGATGAGGCGCGGCTCTTCGTCGGAACCCTGGGCGACGCTCCAGAAGGCTCCCATCTTTAATTCTTTAATTTTGGCAGGGCCGTGGACCTCGATGGAGAAGCCGTCGGACCTGGGCGCGACTTCCTCCACCATTTTGCGGGCGCGCTCGGCCAGGACGGTGGGCGTCATTACGTTGCTGGGCTCGTTGACCAGGTCGCGGGTGAAGTTCTGCGATTCGCCAACAATGGAGGCCTCGTCGATGGCGGCCTGCAGTGCGGCACGATCCGCGGAAGCCGGAGCGAGGACAGTAACTTCGTCGATGCGCTGGTCCTTGCGGTCGCTCTTGTAGCTATCGGGATCGAAGTTGGCTACGAAAGCGCCTTCCACAACGGCCCGCGCCGACTCGGCCGGGGGCGGTGCGTCGGGCAGCAGGAAGGCAAAGCTACGGATGCCCTTGGGCTTGAGGGAGCGCACGGCGGCTCCGGCAAGCTTGCGCAATTCATGCGCGGTGAAGTTTTTGGCTTTGCCACCGCCGACAAGCAGCAGACGGCTGGCCTTGAATCCCTGGGGATGGTGAAGCAGCAGGGTCTCGAACATCTTGCCGTTGAACTCTCCGCTGGAAAGCACTTCCGCGGTGGCCGCCTGGAGAGCAGCGTCCGAGTTCTGCAGGCGGGCTTCGTTTTTGCTTTTCTCGCCGTGATCGAGGGCGACTACGACGAGGCATCCGGTTTCAATCTGGGCGGGCGGGGTAAGGGCGAGCTGAATGTTCATAGGCTTGACGATTGTAAATGAGGGAGGAACTTACCGCTGAAAACGCCCGGAACACCGGGAGCAATAAGGATGACGCTACTTTCGATCCTGTCTGTTTCCCTTGCTGGCGCGGGCCATGGCGTCGCGGGCTTCGCGGTCGGCGGTGCGGCGGCGCTCGGTTTCGCGTTTATCCCAGAGCTGTTTGCCTTTGGCAAGGGCCAGTTCGACTTTGACGCGTCCGCCCTTGAAGTACATGCGGGTGGGAATGAGGGTAAGGCCGCGCTGCTGGGTTTTGCCGATCAGCTTGCGAAGCTCGGCGGCATGGACCAGCAGTTTGCGGGTGGCCAGGGCTTCGTGGTTGTAGATGTTGCCGTGATCGTAGGGTCCGATATGGGCGTTGAGCAGCCAGAGCTCCCCGTCTTTAATCAGTCCGTAGGCATCTTTAAGGTTGGCCCGCCCGGCGCGAATGGATTTGACCTCCGTGCCCCGGAGGACGATTCCCGTCTCGAACTTCTCCAATAACTGGTAGTTGTGGGAGGCGGCGCGGTTGACGGCGATATCGCGCTGAGCGACTTCCCTGGCCTTGCCGGGTTTAGAAGACGAGGCCCGCTCTGGCGAAGCTTTCGCTCCGGAGCGCTGGCCGGGGTGGGGCGACCTGGAAGCAGGCGGCATGACTTAGGAAACTATGACTTAGAAAACAAGGAACAAAGTTAGTAAATATCGGGCTGGCAGATGGGAAATGGCAAATCGAACGTGGAACCGTAGGCTCGCCCGAGCTGCAACCCGCTTCTGGAGCGCCCTATCTTTCCGATAATGTCCTAAGGTAACGCGCGCCACGAAGGAAATTCATGTTAACACAGGGTTTCGGAGCGGTTTAGGAACCGGGGCTACGCGGAATGCGATGTTATAATCGCGCTTCCCGCGCTGTTGTTTTGCCCATTATGCATGAGGTAAGGGAGATGGCTGGCCCGAACGACGTGGCAAAACGGCGGCATGGAGCTGCGCTCCGCTCTTCAGGGTGGCGGCGCGGTACCCGATCCGAAGCCACTTTGTCCCAAGGAGTGCAATGAGACGTCTGGTATCGGGACTGCTGCTGGTCCTGCTCTTTATTCTTCCTGCCGCAGCCGACAAAGCAAGCAGCCTTTACAACAAGGGCAAGGAAGCCGAGGTACGCCAGAAATATGAGGAGGCGTACGACTTATTCCGTCAGGCGTATGACCTGAAGCCGCGGGACGCCCGTTACCGGATGGCGCTGACGCGTTCGCGTTTTGAAGCGGCAGCGGCCCTGGTAAAGCGCGGACAGGCGCTCCGCGACGAGGGCAAACTGCCCGAAGCGCTGGCACTCTTCGAGAAGGCCACGGAGACCGATCCGGGGCTGTTCGCGGCCCGGCAGGAGGCGCAGCGCACGCGCGAGATGATCCAGCGGGGGCAGGCTCCGAAGGGATCGGCCATTCCGGCGATCAGCGACCGGGTAGCCAATGCGGCCCAACCTGCACAGCTCAAGCCGATCAGCAGCCAGCCGATCACGCTGCGAATGACGGAAGACACCAAGAACATCTACACCACCATCGGGAAGCTGGCGGGCGTGAACGTGCTGTTCGATCCCGATTATGTGTCGCGGCGCATCACCATCGAACTGAACAATGTGAGTTTGCACCAGGCGCTGGAGACGGTGGCGCTGATTTCGCGGACATTCTGGCGTCCGGTTACGTCGAACACGGTGCTGGTGGGAGCGGATACCAAGGCCAAACGGAACGAGCTGGAGCAGAGCGTAATTAAAACGTTCTACATGAACAACCTCTCCCAGTCGACGGAACTACAGGATGTGGTGAATACGCTGCGCACGGTGCTGGAGATTACGCGCGTGCTGCCCCTGCCGTCGCAGGGTGCGATTGTGGTTCGCGGCAGTCCCGACCAGATTGCGCTGGCGGAGAAGCTGATCAACGATATTGATAAGGCGAAGTCCGAAGTGATTGTTGATGTTGCGGTGATGCAGGTGCGGCGCGACAAGGTTCGCAACCTGGGCATCAGCCCGCCCACATCCGCGAACGTGCAGCTGCAACCCAATGTGACGACGAGCACGACCAGCACCACGACCGGAACGACCAGCACGACGGGCACGACAGGAACGACCTCCACGCCCGGAAGCGTGACCCTGAACAAGCTTTCGAGCCTGAACGCAAACGACTTCCAGGTGACCATTCCCGGCGCGAGTCTGGCGTTCCTGGCCAATGACAGCACGACCAAAGTGATCCAGCAGCCGCAGATTCGAGTCCTCGACGGACAAAAGGCGACGCTGAAGATTGGCGACCGGGTGCCGGTGGCGACAGGCTCCTTCCAACCGGGAGTTGGCGGCGTGGGAATCAATCCCCTGGTCAATACGCAGTTCCAGTACATCGATGTGGGCGTGAATATCGACGTGACCCCCAACGTACACATGAATGGAGAGGTCACGCTGAAGGTGGTGCTGGAAGTTTCGTCGGTGACGAACCGCGTCAACATCGGCGGCATCGACCAGCCGGTGATCGGGCAGCGGCGCATGGAGCACCAGATACGGCTGAAGGAAGGCGAAGTCAACCTGATCGGCGGCATCCTGGAAGATCAGGATGTGACCAGCTTGCAGGGATGGCCCTTCCTGTCGAAGGTTCCGATTCTGCGGTACTTCTTCTCGCAGGAGAACAAGGAAAAGGTTGAAAACGAGATTGTATTTGCGCTGGTGCCGCACATGGTCCGCGGCCCGGATGTCTCGGATTTGAATCAGCGCGCGCTGGATGTTGGAACGGCGAATTCGATTGACCTGCGGCAGGCGGAGCCTCCGGTGGTAGCGGTGCCAACACCGGCGCCAGCTCCCGCACCGGCGGCCGCTCCGGCTACGGCGCCCCCGTCGGCGCGGTTGCCGCAGCCTGTGCCGATTCCCACTGCACCGGTTACGAGCCAGCCAGCGGCAAGCCCGGCAGGGGCAACCACTGTACAGCCGCAAACGCCAGCTGCTGCGGCTCCGGTTGCAGCTCCCCAAATGCCGCAGGCAAACGTTCCCCAGGCAGCTTCACCGGCCATTCCCGGGGAACGAAGCAGCGGAGCGCAGCCAGCGGGAGCGCTGGGCGCTGGTGGAGCGATCTATGGATTCGACCCTCCGCAGGTACAGCAGGCGAACGGATCGACCTTTGCTCTGAACGTGGTCTTGAGCAATGCGCAGAACGTTCACTCAACGCCGCTGACCATCAATTACGATCCGGCGCTGCTGCAGATGGTGAACATTTCCAATGGCGGATTTCTTGGGAAGGACAGCCAGCCAGTGGCGCTGGTACATCGCGAGGATCCGCCGGGGACGTTGCAGCTGACGGCCTCGCGTCCGCCGGGGGCGGAAGGCATGTCCGGCGAGGGAGCGGTATTCACCCTGACGTTCATGGCCAGAAAAAGCGGACAGACCACGGTGAGCATAACGCGAGCGGGAGCACGGGATTCGAAGATGCAGGCAATTCCGGCAAGCGGTTCGCAGGCGTTGATTACCGTGAAATAGCAGGGGATTGGGACTGGGGAAACCGGTTTCGATAAAGATTTAAGACCATGATGTTTTCTCTCCGCAGCCTGCCGGGCGGGCAGGAATTCCCGCAAGAAACGCGAGCCAGCAGCGCGCAAGCGGCGCGGCCAGCCTTGCGCCGGAAGGTTTGCGGACGCGGAAGCCGTGGCTTGTCGCTGATGGAACTGATCGTGGCGATCACGATCCTGCTGATTCTGACCTCGGCGGCGATTCCAATTGCCCGCATCCGGATCAAGCGCGAAAAAGAGCGCGAGCTGCGTCATGCGTTGTGGGAGATACGGGACGGGATTGACCGCTACAAAGATGCGGCTGACCGGGGCGCCTTCCAGATCAAACTAGGTTCGGAGGGTTACCCCCCGGATTTGGATACCCTGGTGAAAGGTGTGGATGTGGCCGGGAAGAAGATCCGGTTTTTGCGCCGGGTGCCAGTCGATCCCCTCACAGGGCAACAGGACTGGGGCAAGCGCTGCATTTCGGACGATCCTAAATCTGACTCGTGGTGCGGCGACAATGTTTACGACGTATTCACCAAAGCTCAGGGCATGGGCATGGACGGAAGCAAGTATTCGGAGTGGTAGAGAGCCAGCATGAGCACGGTAATGCTCAGTTCAAACGTTGAGATGAAAATGGCGATGCAAACCCGAAGAGCGGAAGATCGCCGCCGGACAGGCGTGCGCGGGTTCACCATCATCGAGCTGATGGTGGTGATCTCGATCATTCTGATTCTGATGTCGGTAGCGGCGCCGATCTACTCGCAGTCGATCATAAGGGCGCGGGAGGCGGTGCTGCGGCAGAACCTGTTCTCCATGCGGACGTCAATCGACCAATACTCCATGGACAAGGGCAAGGCTCCGCAATCGCTGGAAGACCTAGTGCAAGGCGGTTATCTACGGGAGATTCCGATCGATCCGATCAACAACTCCCGCGACGGCTGGCAGGCGGTGCAGGAAGACGTGATGCTGAGCATCAACCAGGAAGAGCCTGGCATCACCGACGTTCACAGCGGGGCGAACGGCACCGGCAGCGATGGCACGCCCTATACACAATGGTAGTGCATCGATTCTTATTTTCCCGCGGTTCACTTCCCTGTCCAACTCCTTTGAATTGCGGCTCTGCCCGTTGAATTGTGGCTCTGCCCGGCGCTTGGCCGGGGTGAGCGGCGGGGGCTACCATGGTTGTGCCTATGGCGTCCGATGCGATTTCCGAGCCTGAGTACATCCCGGTAAAAGCACCGCGGGGAAACGCGCTCTCCTGCAAGGGGTGGCCGCAGGAGGCAGCGCTACGCATGCTGATGAACAGCCTCGACCCGGAGGTGGTAGATCAGGCAGGCGGCAGGAACGCGGAAAAAGCAGAGTATGACTGGAAGGGCTTCCACGCCACAGTCAGCGCGCTGAAAGCGCTTGCTGACGATGAAACCCTGCTGGTGCAATCGGACGCACCGGCTGGGGTCTTCTCCACGCACGTTCTTCCCACGCAGGTTCTCCCCACACGTGTTTTTCCTGCAAATGTTTTTCCTACAAATGCATTTCATACACATAAAGTCGCGCCCCGGGTGGTGATCTCCGGTTCGCGATCGTGGACGCAGATCGGGGCGCAGGCAGCCGTGCAGGAATCATTCGAGGTATTCGCGGCGGCGGCACGGAAGCATGGAGACGGCGAACTGGAAGGCAAGCTGATCGTGAGCGGCGGCCTGGGCACCAGAGGCGCCGCACTACCGCTGGCGGCCACGATGAACGGGGCTGCTTTCCTGGGGATCGAGGTGGCTGCGGAGCGGATCAAACGGTGCTTGCGCTCCGGCTACTGCGACTTCATGGTGAATTCCCTGGATGAGGCGCTGCGCATCCTTAAGAACTCCATACGCAAGAAGGAGAACGTTTCAGTTGGGCTGGTGGGGAATTGCGCGGAGGTGATTCCCGAACTGGCGAGCCGGGGCGTGGTGCCGGACATTCTTACGGACCAGACTCCGGCGCACGATCCGGTAAACGCCTATGTGCCGCAGGGGCTTACGCTGGAAGATGCCGAGGAGATCCGGCAGAGTGACCCCGCGGGCTACCGTGAGCGGGCACTCGACTCCGTGGCCCGGCAGGTTGAGGGAATGCTGGCGCTGAGGAAGATGGGAAGCACGGCCTTTGAATACGGAAACAATCTCCGTCATCTTGCGCGGGAGCGCGGAGTTGCCGCTGCATTCGATATGCCTGGATTTATGGAGGAGTATATCCACCCTATGCTTCTCGAAGGGAAATTACCCATGCGCTGGGTGGCGCTTTCGGGCGAGGCGGCGGATATCGCGGCGATGGATGCAATGGCGCTGGCAATGTTTCCGGAGAACCTCGTTTTGACCCGCTGGATCGGCATGGCGCGAAGGCGTATCCGTTTTCAGGGGCTTCCGGCAAGAAGCTGCTCGCTGGGAAATGGAGAGAGGGTCCGGTTCGGCATTGCGGTGAACGATCTGGTGAGACAGGGAAAGATAAAAGCGCCGGTGGTGATTGCGCTGGAAGGCATGACCATCGAAGGCACGTTCATGCAAGCGGCAGCATCTCCTTATGGCGAGAGGGGAAAAATAAGCGGGGAAATATTGGACGCACCAGCCACGGCGGCGGATGGGCCAGCACTAAAAGCGCTTCTGGATGCGGCGCGCGGCGCGTCGTTGATTTGGGCTGGGGGGTTATCTGACGTTTGGACTGATCGCGGGATTGAAAATTTCCGGCACTTCTCTCAGGCGGTGGTGGCGGATGGCAGCGCGGAGATGGCACAACACATTGAACGAATGCTATCGAAGGATGCGCGGACCGGCTCCGGAATCGAAAGCTCCGGCATTAAAAATCATGGATAGCGCGCGCTTCCGAAAAAACGGCGGCTCACGGATGAAACAGGATATTCCAGGTCTTTCACGAATTATGACCAAGATGGTGAAACTAATCGTATGGGCGACGCTGCTATGCGCTGCCACGGCCTCCGCGCAGAGATTGCCCGACAACGTGGTCCCCGTGAACTACCGGCTGACGTTTACCCCTGACATGGAGGCCAAAACCTTTCACGGGGAGGCGGTGATCGACGTGCAACTGCGGAAGCCTGCTACGGAGATAGTGCTGAACGCGGTCGAATTGAAGATCGAAACAGCAAGCATTGAGTCCGGCAGAAAATCGCAGAAGGCAAAGGTGGAGACGGGCGGGAACAAGGGAACGATCCGGCTGGCGCTTCCAGCGAAGGCTGCCGCTGGGCCTGCGGTGATCAGGATGCAGTTTTCGGGGCCGCTGGGCTCGCAGCTGCGCGGCTTTTACCTAGGCACGGCGAATGGCCACAGTTATGCAGCCTCGGATTTCGAACCCAGCGATGCCCGCCGGATGTTCCCTTCCTTCGACGAACCGGCGATGAAGGCCACATTCGAGATCACTGCCATCGCGCCGAAGGGCATGGTGGCGATTTCCAACAGTCCCGTGGTTTCGGATACGGAGGGGCCGGGAACCGGCCAGCACACGGTAAAGTTCGCCCGGACGGCCAAAATTTCAACCTACCTGATGGCGTTGATCGTGGGAAATTTTGCCTGCACTGAGGGCAAAGCGGAGGGCATTCCGGTGCGGGTCTGCTCCACTCCCGACAAGCAGCCGCTGAGCGCCTTCGCACTGGAGGCCGCAGAGAGGTCGCTGCAATACTTCAACGGATATTTCGCGATGAAATATCCCTTCCCCAAGCTGGACCTTATCGCGTTGCCGGATTTTGCGGCGGGAGCAATGGAAAACGTGGGAGCGATCACCTTCCGGGAGTCGCTGCTGCTGGTGGATGCGGGAAAGGCCTCGGAGAACACCAAGAAGACCGCTGCCAACGTGATTGCGCATGAGATCGCCCACCAGTGGTTCGGCGATCTGGTGACTCTCAACTGGTGGGACGACGTGTGGCTGAACGAGGGGTTCGCCACCTGGATGGAGACCAAGCCCCTGGCCGGGTGGAAGCCGGAATGGAACATTGCGCTGGATGAGGCGCAGGAGCTTGGATCTTCGGTGAACTACGATTCGCGGTCGGCAACGCGCGCCATCCACGTGGGAGCGAACGAGGCGCAGACGCCGGAGCAGGTGGAAAACCTGTTTGATGGAATCGCTTACGGCAAGGCGGCAACCATTCTGCGGATGGTGGAGAGCTACGTAGGCCCAGAGTCTTTCCGGGACGGGGTAAACGAATACATAAAAGAGCACGCCTTTGGGAGCGCACGGTCAGAAGACTTCTGGAACACGATTTCGCGAGTAACCGGGAGGCCGGTGAGCAAGATTTTTTCCACGTTCGTAGAGCAGCCTGGAGTTCCCCTGGTTTCCGTGCAGGCAAAGTGCGAAGACGATAAGACAAGGATCGAGTTGGAACAGCGGCGTTTTTTCGGAAGCCGGCGGATGCGGGAACAGGAGTCCAAAGAGCTGTGGGAGATACCGGTGTGTTTCCGCACCAGCGAGGTGGCGGCCGGCGGGTGCCGGATGGTCACGGAACATAAGCAGGAGATCGTGCTTCCGGGCTGCCATCCCTGGATATTCGCCAATGGCGGGGCGAGGGGATACTACGTCAGCGAATACGATGCGGCGGCGGCAAGCGGGATTGTGGCCAATACGGGGTCGCTGAGCGAGGCCGAGAGGCTCGTGCTGCTGAATAACACATGGGCACTGGTGGCGGCGGGAGAGCGCGAGGCGGACGGCTATCTCGACCTAACGGAGTCGCTCCAATCGGACGATCATGCGGAAATCTGGAGGGATATAGGCGAGAAGCTGGGCTGGCTGAGGGACAGGGTTTTGCAGGGCGATGCCGTGCAGAAAAATTACGAAGAGTGGGTGCGGAAATTACTGCTGCCAACCGCGGAGCGGCTGGGATGGAGTGAGCGCCCCGGCGACACGGAACAGGTGCGGCAGTTGCGTGCAGCGGTACTCTCCATTTTGGGGAATGTTGGGCAGGATAACGCGGCGCTGAAGCAGGCGGCTGAGCTGGCGAAGAAGTACCTCGACAATCCGGCTTCGGTGGATCCCGCGCTGGCAGGCACGGTGTTGAACCTGACGGCACGGCAAGGGGACTCGGCGCTGTATGAGCAGATACTGGCCCGGGTGAAAGAACCGCGGCGTCCGGATGAGCATTACCGGCTGCTGGCGGCGCTGGGCAACTTCCGCGATCCGCAACTGCTGGGGCGGACCCTGGAGCTTACGCTGACGGATACGGTCCGGGGACAGGATGTGATGAGGGCAATCTCCGGGGTGCTCTACAATCCAGCGGGCCGCGAACTGGCATGGGATTTTCTGCGTTCGCGATGGCCGCAGCTGCAGAAGAAGGTTCCGGAAAGCAACCTGACATACTTCGCCGAAATGGGAACCGCATTTTGCGACGCGGATCACCGGCAGCAGTTCAAAGACTTCTTTACCGAAACGCGAATGCCCGGAGTGCAGCGCAAGGTGCGGCAGTCGCTGGAGTCGATCGACGGATGCGTGGAGATGCGGCGTTCGCAGCTGCCGCAGGTGCAAACCTGGCTGCGGCGGCATGAGGCTGCGGCGGCGGGCGGCGGCGCTCACTGAAGCATGGAACAGCCAATGGAACACCCGGTAGTACTCACAGTCGCGGGCTTTGATCCTTCGTCGGGCGCGGGAGTGACGGCGGACATCAAGACGATTGCGGCGCATGGCTGCTATGGGGTGAGCTGCATCACGGCGCTTACGGTGCAGTCCACGCGCGGGGTAAAGCGGGTCATTCCAGCCAACGTTGAGGTGTTGCGGGAGACATTAGAGGAGCTGGCGAAGGACTTCGATTTTGCGGCGGTGCATGTGGGAATGCTGGGCGCGGCAGCCTTGGGAAGCGCGCTGGCGGACTTTCTCGAAGAACATCGATGCCGAAATATTGTGTTGGATCCCTTGCTCAAAGCCACGTCAGGCGCCGGTCTGACGGATGCCGATGGAATTGAGGTACTGCGCCTGCGGCTGTTCAAGATGGCGGCCCTCATCACGCCGAATCTGGCGGAGGCCGCGGCCCTGACCGGAACCACGGTTGAGAATCTCGAGGATATGCGCCGCGCAATGGAACGATTGCACACGCTGGGCGCAAAGAGTGTCGTAATCACGGGCGGACATCTGCCGCAGCCGGTCGATCTGCTCAGTGAAAATTACGGCGCGCAGGTGGAGGAGTTCGCCGGGGAGAGGATTGAATCCAATGCAACCCATGGAACCGGGTGCGCGTTTTCCACTTCGGTTGCGTGCAATCTGGCGCGGGGGATGAAACTCGGCGATTCCGTGCGGCTGGCGGGAGAGTATGTGCGAAGAGCGATTGCGAATGCGTATCCGGTGGGAACCGGCACCGGACCGGTGAATCATCTGTTTGGACGGCAGGGTTAGAACCTTCGATTTAGAACCTTCTTCGATTAGAACCTTCGATGCAGTTGACGGTCGCGCGCGGCCTTCGGTAGTATCGCTCCAACTTAATAAGACGCGGACCGTTGCCATCCTTACCCCACATTAAACGGTTCGCGCCAGTGTTACAGGCACAGGCGGCTTCGGGCCGCCTGTGTTTTTTGTGGGAATTAACCTTCTGCCGGACTTCGCGCGGGAAACCTTATCTCCTCGTTGCGCCACAAACTCTCTTTGAGTGCTAACCTTCTGTGGTCCATGCATGAGAGGTGGAAGCTCAAGGAAGTTCGAAAGCGCATAAAGCCTCGATGAAATCACACATTCGAAAAGTTGCCGTTCTTGGCGCCGGAACCATGGGATCGCGCATTGCCGCGCACATGGCCAATGCTGGCGTTCCGTCCTTTCTTTTGGATCTCTGCCCGGCGGGGGCCGAGGGCGCGGCACGCAATCGCATCGCAGCCGCCGGACTGGAGGCCGCGAAGAAAGCGAAGCCTCCGGCGTTCTTTGAGCCCGCGCTGGAACATCTGATTACAGTGGGAAACTTCGACGACGACCTCGAGGTGATACGGGAGTGCGACTGGGTGATCGAGGCCGTGGTGGAAGACCTGGAGATCAAGCGCAACCTGCTGAAGCGGGTTGAGGCATTGCGGCGTCCGGAGACGATTGTGACCACCAACACCAGCGGGCTGCCGGTGGCTTCGATTGCCGGGGGATTCAGTGAAGAGTTCCGGCGCCGGTGGTTTGGGACGCACTTTTTCAATCCTCCGCGCTATATGCGCCTGCTGGAGATGATCCCCACGGCGGAGACGGATCGCGCCGCCATGGAGGCGGTAGCCGAGTTCTGCGATGTACAGATGGGGAAGGGAGTGGTTTATGCCAGGGACACGCCCAACTTCATCGCCAACCGGATCGGGATTTTTTCCGTGCTCAACGTAATGCGGCTGATGCAGGAGATGGAGTTCAGCATAGAAGAGGCGGATGCGCTCACGGGAACGGTGGTGGGGTGGCCTAAGTCCGCGACCTTCCGGACGATGGACCTGGTCGGGCTGGATACGCTGGGACATGTGGTGGGGAATACGGAGCGCAACGTAAGAGACGAAAGATCAGAGCTGCGCCTGCCGGAGTTTGTAGGGAAGATGCTGGAGAAGAAGTGGCTGGGCGACAAGAGCGG
>DASZRZ010000033.1:0-16107 GCA_035548935.1 Terriglobales bacterium | reverse complement strand
TTTTTGGAATTTGTACTGCGCGGCATCCCGAATCGCAGGCTGCCCTCTCAAACCAGAAAACCAACGGCTCTATAGCGCGGCGATGCCGTGGTTTCCATTTCGTATTCGTACTGCGTCACTGATGACGGAAAGAAAAATCTTGCCGTCTCCAATCTCTCCGGTATGCGCGGCGATGCCGATTGCTTCCACAATCTCTTCCACCACATCGTCCATCACCACCAGCTCCAGCTTCACTTTCGGAAGATCGACAGCGTACTCCCTGCCGCGAAACACCTCCATCTGGCTGCGCTGGCTCCCCCGTCCGCGGACGAAGGTGACTGTCATGCTTTCGATACCTAACTCCAGCAGGGCGTCTTTCACAACGTCCAGCTTCCAATGCCGAAATACCGCTTCAATCTTGGTCATGATCAGACCATCGGAGTCCGGGTGATTTCCAGCCGGTCATCCGGCGGCCATACCCCCGGGGCCTTCGCGTTCTGCGCGATACCCACTAGGAAGGTAAAGACCGCGAGTTGAAGCGTCCAATCAAAGCTTTCGATGGGCTTCCAAAAAGTTTGTAATGATTGCAATATTCCCGGAAATCGCGCAGCCGGGGGTGGCAGAATGACGAAACCTGCTATTCCCCGTCCGCGGTGCCTCGTGGCCCGGCCACGCGGAATTGTTGCGATGTCCTGAATTTGGAGACGATTGTACCCAAAATCCATCCAGAAATCGCAATTCCCTTGTAAAACTGATTTAGTTTTGTGGTGGAGCGGCGGCCGCAACCGGGGACGCCTTCAATCCCGTCTCGAATTGAACGCTCTGCCCGCCCTTCTTCCGGAACGCCTTGCTGACGGACTCGCGCGCCAGTTGGAAGATAATGCCCCGGTGTTGGGCAATGGCCGCCATCCATCCCCATGTTCCCTGGTGGGGGAAGTAGATTCCACGGAAGAAGAACCGTGCAATTAAATGGCTGATTTTGTATGGGATAGGCTCGTCCTTGATCCATTCCAGAGCCTCCCGCGTACGAGCGGGGCTGTAGGAGTCCATCCACGCCTGCCGCACCTCGGTCTGAACCTGCGGAATGCTCATCTTCTTCGGCGTATGCGCCATCTGGAAGGGTGCAAATTCCAGCCAGTGCTTGGGACGGGTGAGCCGCCCCTCCGCCTTTAACCGGTCATAGAGGGGTGTGGCTGGAAACGGCGTAATCTGGCCAAAGACCGGCAGTCCCGGCGGCCAGTTGCGAATCTGTTCCAGCGTACGCCCCGCCACTCCCGCCTCGTCGTTATCGAGTCCGAAGATGAAGGACGTAATTGCGTAGATATTCCGCCGCGCCAGCCGTTCGAGCACGGCCTGATAGTCTGCCGGCTTGTTGAAACTTTTATTTACGTCCGCGAGATTCGCCGGATCGAGCGATTCCATCCCGATGAAGACCCACTTTCCCCCGGACTCGGCAATCAGGTCCACCAGCTCTTCATCGCGCAGAAGGTTTGCGCTGATCTGGCCCACCCATGCCATTTGAGCGCCCGCGGCGATAATATCCCGTAAAAGCGACTTGGTGCGCTTTACGTTGATGGCAAAGTTGTCGTCCACGAAAAAGATTGCGATCTTGCCGCGACTCCCCTGCGCCCGCCGCTTGAGCATCAGGAGCTCGTCCACGATGCTCTGATTCGTGCGGAAGCGGATCGAGTCCCCAAAAAACCCCGTTACGGTGCAGAACTCGCAGCCATAAGGGCAGCCGCGCCCCGATTCCACCGGGATAATGTGAAAGGTTTCGAAGTTGGTCTTGAAGCGCTCCATCAAGGGCCGCACCATTCCTGGGATGCGGTTGAACTGCTCCAGATCCATTTGGTCCCACTGAATGGCGGGATATCCTTTAAGGTCGGGCTTGCGCTCCTTGCCCGCTTCGTCCACCGGGGTGTAAACCTCTTTCAACTGGCCGCGAGCCGCATCTTCCACGATGCGGGGCCATGTCTCGTCGGCTTCTCCCAGCGCGATGGCATCGGCGTGGCGCGGTCCGCCATCCCGTCCCAAAGCCTCGTCGGGGACCTCGGTCACATGCGGCCCACCCATCACCACCGGAACTCCGGCAGCCCGCAGGGCGTCCGCTACCCGGTATGCCTTGGCGATCATGCGGGTCATTGCCCCAATCCCCACCAGGCCAACCTTCTGGTCCACAACCAGCTTTACCAGTTCGGTATCGCTCATGGGTTGCGTGTTGCCGTCGATGAGCAGGACTTCATGTCCGGCGGGGGTAAGCGATTGCAGAAGGAACATCCACAAGTGGGGCATGAAGTTCCGCGTCACACCATTGTCAGGACAGTAAAGCAGAATCTTCATTGCCGGGGCTCCTTCCCGTAGAAACCGAACTCTGGGCTCGGAAGGCATGCAGCCGAGTCGTCCGGAGGAAGGTTGCGTTTGCGGGTATGCCAGTTTAGCAGTTGATATCAGGACTGGAAGTAGAAAGTAAGGGAACCCGTCGTAAAGCTATAAGTCCTGAGATGAAGGAGGAGGGTTTGGGGACCTCATAGCCTGCATATCCATGGCCTTAATGTCTACAGGGTTTTGAATCTTTAGGGAGCGCTCGTAGCCCCACCCGAGGTCTTCACCACGGAAACCAGTCGGCGGATCATTCCATCGCTTTTACTCAATAAATAAATTTCTCCATCTGCGCCCATTGCCAGGTGGACATCCACCCGTCCTCCGCCGTATTTCACGCCATAGGTATCGGCTTTGGAGGAGAAGTGCAGCTTGCCGCGCCATCCACCCACCTTGAGGGAGCCCCCCGGAAGCACCGAACCCGGCGGCGGCGTGCCTCCCTTATGAGCGAACGCATCGGAAACAATGTCGTACAAGCGCCGCTCCGAAGGGCCTTTGGCCGGGTCCTCGTAAGGGCTCTGGTACATCACCTGAATTTCGTGAACCTCCGCTTGCCTTCCACGCTCCCGTCCGCTGGCGAGCATCTGCTTAAAATCGCTGTAAAAAAGTTTTCCGGTCGTTATGTCGCCGAAGATGTACTTGCCCTGCATCTGCGGCATGAGCTTACCGCGATAGACAAAGCCTCCTGCAATGGCATCGCCTTCCACATGGCTGTAGATGGCGGCGGCATAAGCGGGCGCAACCGGCTGTTTGAGCCTGTTTACATTGAGGAAATCTTCAGCCGGGAAGGGAACCGGCGGATTCAACTGGCTTCCCGTCAGTCCACCGTTGGATACAAAAAGCTGTTCATTGCCTTCCCGCTCGGGATATCCGTAGTTGGCGCCTTTTGCCAGGAGGTTGATCTCTTCCCACGAGTGCAGTCCGATATCGTTCACAATCGCGGTGGCGGATTGCGTATCCCACGCCAGACGCTGCGGGTTGCGAAATCCATAGGCATAGATTTCACCTCTCGCCCCATCAACCGTCACAAACGGATTCGGATCGTTGCCCGTGGAAGGGATACGGTACCTTCCGTTGGAGCTCAGCAGGTCCTTCGGACGCAGGCTCACGTCCGGAGTGATGCGCAAGACCTTACCCTGCAAAGCGTCGAGTTGCTGGGGAAGCGTGTGGGTTGGTCCGGGAGTTTCGCCTGCCAATCCATCTCCCACTGCGATGTAGAGATTCCGGTAGTCGCTGCTGCCGGGCTTTGCCGTGGGATTGAAGATCAGGTCGCCGATCTGATGCTGGCGGTTGCCAAAGCCGATTCGAAGTACCTCTCGCGCCGTTCCCTCGAAGGTGGAGTTGCCGGTTTTCGTGTCCGTCCATTCGACCACCACGGATTGCCACTCCGCGGCTCCCGACGGCGGATTCGCCGCCCCGGTAACGGCATATCCCTTCAGATCCAATCCCGGGGTGTGGTCTTTTCTGGGAGCCGGTTCCGGAGCACCGTCCTTCCCTGCGATTTCCGTATGAACCGTATAGAACCTGCCATTGGTTGCATAGGCCGGGTCGAAGGCCATGAATCCCACTCCGCCCTCCACTCCCGGCTCGGTGCTGAAGCGTGGAAATATCTCTGCGAAATTCAGGTAAGGAGAAAACTTTTTTGTGCGCTTGTCGAGAATGTAGATCACTGCGTTCAGGTCCGTTACAAAAAAACGGGAGGCCCTGCCGCGTGTCCCCTCTGGCTCGGAGTGCAGGGTGTTGGCCCTTCCCAGCGGTTCTTTGAAGTCAATTTCCGGAGGATAGGTTCCCGTGATTGCGCTGGAAAGAGGCAGGCTCGCATAGTCTTCCAGCAGTACGGTGGTGCCATCCTTCATGGCCTGTGACGCGGCTGGATAAACCGCCTGGGAAGGATTTTTCTGGCCCCAGAGCGGCAAAGCGAGCAGTCCTGCCACGAACGTCAACCAGATAGCTGGCCCCGGTGCTTGCGCTGCGCGGGCTATCGGCATTTTGCGGTTCCCGGATTGCTGGCTTTTCATTTTTGTTTCTTCAGACCCGGTTTGATCAGACCCGGTTTCTTTCTGCTGGTTTCTTCCGGCTGGGATTGCGAATTGACTTCAGGCGCGGCCGGTCAGGGTTGCGCCAGCTGTCAGCGGCAGAGAAAAGCTGAAGACCGATCCGCTTCCGGGCTGGCTAATGACCTCGATATTTCCCTTATGGGCCTCGACAATGATCTTGGCGATTGCCAGCCCCATTCCCGTACCCGGCGCGGCATAGCGTTGGGTACGCCCACGATAGAACTTGTCGAAGATCAGAGACTGCTCGAAGGAGTCCACCCCGGGTCCGTGGTCGGCAACGCTGATAACAAGCGCGTCATTTTTCACCTCGGCGGTTACGCGGACCGGTGCTCCCTCCGGCGAGTATTTTCCGGCATTCCCGAGAAGATGCATGAGGACCTCCCGGATGCGGTCAATATCCATGGGCGCCTGGGGCAGGTTGTCCGCTGCAATCACCTCCACGGGGTGCGATTGCAGTGCGGATCGCGCCTCGGAGATTGCGGCGTCAATTACCTTCCGGACATCATGCATATGGATGTCGAGTGTAAAGGTGCCCGAATCGAGCTGCGCCATCTCGGCGGCTTCGCCCACCAGCCGGTCGAGCCGGTCGCTTTCCTCGTTGATCACCGTAAGCAGCTCTTTTTTTTCTTCGATTCCCAGTCCGGCATCGGAGAGCAGGCTGGTTACGCTGGCCTTGATTCCCGTGAGCGGTGTGCGGAACTCATGGGTAACGGAGTCCAGCAGCGCGCTGCGCAACTCCTCATTTTCGCGAGCGGCCTGGGTTTTGGTCAGTGCCTCAACGGCTCCCGCGCGCTCCACCGCAATCGCAACGAGCGAGCTGATGGCCTCAAGGGTCTCCCGCGTGAGCGATCCATCCGCCACTGCCAGGGCTCCTACCACGCGCACACCCAAACGCAAGGGTACATAGGAAACGCCCTGTTCCACCGAAGATTCTCCGCGTGCCAGCGCCGCCTTCAGCTGCCCCTCGTCGATTCGCGCATCCTCTGAGGAACGAGGTAGTGATGAGCGGTAAAGATCCGTCCGGCTCGACAACAACAATGCGGCAGTGTTTACCCCGAAGCGCTCAACAATCCGTGCCGGCATGGTATTGAGCAACTCCAGAACGTTGTCAGCCGCGAGCAGTTGCTGGCTGAATGCGTACAGCCGCTCCACTTCCAGCCGGCGCTGATTTGCGTAGGCAGCCTGCCGCCGCGCGCGCTCCGCCAGATTGCTGGCCAGCAAGGCGGAGATAAGAAATGCGAAGAGCGCGATCCAGTTTTGCGGATCGGAGATGGTGAAGGTGCCGGTGGGGGGCAGAAAGAAGAAGTTGTAAGCCAGGGTCGCGGTAAACGCCAGAAGCACCGCGTAAGGAAGCCCCCAATAAGCGGATACGACAAGCACGGCCACGATGAAGGTGAAGCCGACGGTGGCCGGGTTCACGTTGACTCGATGATACCCAGCGGTGATTGCCGCCACTATGAAAAGAGTTGTGATCCAACGCGCCGCAGGAGTTCCCAATCTCCGCATGGCGCGATTGTAATCCACCCCGGTTGACCTGAGGCGGTATATTGGCTTAATAATGGCCTGTCTCGCGATGATGGGTTCCTCCATGGCTCAAGCCAGAAACCCTCAGCAGCGGGGACCATCAAGAAAACCATGACCTCCAAGACTCCCGAACAGTGGTTGGAGGAAACGACCTCCAAAAAGGGCGGAACTTTCAAGCTCTTCCTTGGGTACGCTCCAGGCGTCGGCAAAACCTACAACATGTTGAGCGAGGCCATTCGCCGCCAGAGCCGGGGCGAGGATGTCGCCATCGGAGTGATCGAAACTCATGGCCGCAAGGGCGTGGTGGAGCTGGCGGCAAAGTTTCAGCCGGTGCCGCAACGCCAGTTGCTGTACAAGGGCACCGTCTTCAATGAAATGGATGTCGATGCCATTCTGGCGCGAAACCCGCGCGTGGTTTTGATTGATGAGCTGGCTCATACCAACGTTGAGGGAAGCAAGCATCGCAAAAGGTATGAGGATGTCATTGATCTCCTCGACGCGGGGATTGATGTGCTCTCGACCATGAACGTTCAGCACATCGAGAGCCTCACTCCAACCGTGCTCCAGATCACAGGAGTGCAGGTTCGCGAAACCGTTCCCGACTGGGTGATGCAGCGGGTGGATGAAATCATCCTTGCCGACCTCACACCGCAGGCTTTGCACAACCGCATGAAGCGCGGAGATATTTATCCGCTGGAACGGGCGGAACGCGCGCTCTCCCACTTTTTCCGCCCGGGCAATCTGATCGCGCTGCGCGAACTGGCGCTGCGGCAGGTGACCCAGGTGGTGGACCGGAGCCTGGAGTCCTATCTCAAGAAGGAGGGAGTCGAGGAGGCGCCCGCCGTACTGGAGCGCATCGCCGTCTGCATCAGCTCCAATCCCGCTGCCCAGTACCTCATCGCGCGCGGGTCGCGCATGGCCGAGGCCGTGCATGCGGAGCTGTTTGTGGTTTACGTGGATATTGGCCGTGACTCCCACCCTCAGGAACAAAAAACACTGGCGGAAAACGTGAAGTTTGCCGAGAACCTGGGAGCAAAAATCGTGCGATTGAAAGGTGGAGACGTTGCCAGCCAGGTGGCCGGATTTGTGCGCGAGAACCATATCACCGAGGTGATCTTCGGACGCTCGGCCCAATCCCGATGGCAGAAGTACCTTTATATTTCGGCCATCCAGAAATTCCTGCGCAATGCTCCGCCGGTTGACGTTCATATCGTCACCCAGCAGGTCCGCTAATATGCTTGAGCGACAGCGCATTCTTGTGGTTGATGACGAACCGCAGATTACCCGCGTATTGCGCACGACGCTTTCCGCCCAGCGCTACGATGTGCGCGTTGCCAACGACGGAGAGATGGCGCTGGAGATCATGAAAGACTGGTCTCCACACCTGATCGTCACCGATCTCTCGATGCCCAACATGGACGGCGTTGAGCTGTGCCGCCGCGTCCGGCTGGCCTCCCAGATTCCCATCATCGTGCTTTCGGTTCGCGGGCAGGAGCAGTGGAAGGTCAAGGCGCTGGATGCCGGGGCGGACGACTACGTAACCAAGCCCTTCAGCATGAATGAGCTGCTTGCCCGTGTGCGCGCAAACCTCCGGCGGACCCCGGCGGGAGAAAGTGAAACCTCCATCATCCAAGTGGGCGACTTTTTAATCGATCTGGATGGTCATCGCGTCGCCGTGCGCGGCAAGGATGTCCACCTTACTCCCAAAGAGTTCGACCTTCTGGCGTTCATGGCCCGGTCCCCGGGCAAGGTGGTGCCCCACCGCGCTCTTCTCACCGCCGTGTGGGGCAGCGAGAGCGCATATCAGCCCGAATACCTGCGCGTCTTCATCGGGCAGCTTCGCAAGAAAATCGAGCCTGAAACCGCCGCATTGCGCTATTTGCTCACCGAGCCATGGGTCGGATACCGTTTCCAGCCCGAAGGCGCACTCCCTCCCGATTCGTGATTCATTACGACTTATTTATGGAATCCTTACGGTTTCCTTATGCCGGAGGGTGTGTGATGTGAGTGGTTGGATTTGGTGACCACTCATGTTGAAGGTCGGCATTTTTCTTCTCGAAGCTCTTTTCATGACCGGAATTATCGGCAGCACGATTGTGGTCGTTTTGGTAGCCATCGACGACTTCAAGGAAATTTCGCAGCGCGACGAGTCTTAACCGCTTTTTGCTTACAACCTGCGCCAGGTTTCCTCTTCCAGACCAGTCCGGCCAGTCCCGTCCGGCTCCGGACTTAAAAACGTCAATCTCGGGAAACTCAAAAATTAATCAAATCCTTATCTAAGGTTTACTCGATCCTTATCGCGCCGGGTGTCCAATACGTTCAGTGGGCAAGCTACCCACGGAGTAATGGAAATGACAAGCATCGGCGTCCTTCTCGTGGTGATGAGTGGAGGCGTTCTGTTCCTGCTCAGGTTTTTGCTGGCGCTCTCCCAGGAGTTGAAGCAGATAAGACCTGTGAATCATGACCTTGAAGCGGAGAGCATGATCCCTCTTGTCCTTCGCCTTAATTCTGCGGGGATGCGGGTTCGATCCGCGCAAAGTGCGGCAGCAGGCTGGCTGCTTTGAGATCAGGAACAAATGAGCCGGGTCTGAAAGGGAAATTTACGATGTCCTTACGGTGCGTTTATCCAAAACTTACATCTTTGGGACTAATGTGATTGACAGACGGAAAGGAGACTACCATGTTGGGCGGATACGCTGTGATCTCCGTGATCTGCGCCGGAGCTGCTTTCATGCTAGTGTTCCTCCACAAATTGACGCAGGAGATCAGGCGTGGGTACGGAGCCGCCGTCCTGTTGAACACTCCAAACAGTGGAGCCGGCGCCAGCAAGGTCGTGCCTCTCTCGCCGGCTGCCGGAAGAGAGCGCAGAACGAATGCCCCGAAATCGAGATATATGTGGCGGGGCCTTCCGGTTGGGGACCCGGTAAAGATTGAAAAGCCTCTGGGAAAGTTGATCCGCTTAACACCGGCAATGTTCGAGACACGGGCCGGAGTTGGTGGTGCGGTGGGCGCAGGTAAAAAAGCCTGATCGTAAGGCAGCGATGCCATGGGAGACACAGTATGCAGGACGTCATCTGGATCGTGGTCACAGCGGTATTTTTTGCGGTATCGGTCGGTTACGTGCATTTCTGCGATCGCGTGAAGTGAGGTGGGCAAAATGGGTTTGGAATCGCTAATCATGCTTGTGGTCAGCACCTTGACCGGTTTTTACCTGTTGTATGCGCTGTTGCGTCCGGAGAAGTTCTGATATGACCGTCAACGGCTGGTTGCAAATATTTTTGTTTCTCGCGTTTGTCCTTCTCGTAACCAAGCCCCTGGGCGTTTTTATGACCCGGGTGTTCAGCCGGGAAAAGACATTCATGGATCCGGTGCTGCGTCCGGTGGAGCGGCTTCTCTACCGTGTGACCCGGGTGGATGAAGAGCACGAGATGCCCTGGACTGAATACGCGGCAGCCATGCTGATCTTCAGCATGGTCACCATGCTCGCGCTCTATGCGATCCAGCGCCTGCAAGGCCACCTGCCGTTCAATCCTCAGAAGTTCACTGGGGTGATGCCGGAGCACCTGGCGTTTAATACGGCCGCTTCTTTCACCACGAATACCAACTGGCAGGCCTACTCGGGTGAATCGACCATGAGTTATTTCACCCAGATGGCCGGGCTTGCCTATCACAATTTCATTTCGGCGGCGGTTGGCATTTCGCTCGCCATCGCTTTTATCCGCGGCATTGCCAGGCGGCAGATGGAGACCATTGGAAACTTCTGGGTCGACATGGTCCGCAGCTGTCTCTGGATTCTTCTGCCCTTCTGCATTGTGGGCTCTCTGGTTATGGTGTCGGAGGGCGTGGTGCAGAACCTGCGGCCTTATGACACGGTTAAGCTGGTTGAACCCATGCAGGTCCAGAAGACCGGCGCGGACGGCAAGCCTGTCACGGAGACGGTGACTGAGCAAACTATTGCCCAGGGCCCGGTCGCCTCCCAGGAGTTCATCAAGGAATTCGGCACCAATGGCGGCGGCTTCTTCAACGCCAACAGCTCCCATCCTTTTGAAAATCCAACTCCGCTTACCAATCTGATCCAGTTGGTCGGGATATTCTCCATCGGGGCGGGGCTGACCTACACCCTGGGAAGGATGACAAACTCCCAGCGCCATGGGTGGGCTGTCTGGGCCGCGATGGCGATCCTGTTCATGGCCGGTGTGACCACGGCCTACTGGGCGGAGTCGCGGGGCAATCCGCTGCTTGCGGGTACCGACCAGCATGCAAGCTCACTCCAGTCCGGTGGGAATATGGAGGGCAAGGAGATTCGCTTCGGCATAGCGAACTCCGCGCTCTTTGCCACTGTGACCACCGATGCCAGCTGCGGAGCCATTAACAGCTGGCACGACTCCTTCACCCCCCTGGGTGGCATGGTGCCTTTGGTGAACATCATGCTGAGTGAAGTCATCTTTGGAGGCGTTGGCGCGGGAATGTACGGCATGCTGATCTACATCGTGCTTGCCGTCTTTATCGCGGGTCTCATGGTGGGCCGTACTCCTGAGTACCTCGGCAAGAAGATTGAAGCCTACGACGTAAAGATGGCCATGCTCGTTACCCTGATCTTCCCGCTGATGATTCTGGCCTTTACAGCAATCTCCTCGGTGAAAGGGTTCGGAACCTCCAGCATTCTGAATCCCGGTCCGCACGGACTGAGCGAAATCCTGTACGCTTTCACCTCGGCTACCGCCAATAACGGTTCGGCTTTTGGCGGAATTACGGTCAACACGCCCTGGTATGACACGACACTTGCGGTTGCCATGCTGTCCGGCCGTTTCATGATGATCATTCCCATGCTGGCAATCGCCGGCAGCCTGGCGCGGAAGAAATATGTCCCGCCTTCTCTTGGGACATTCCCTGTGACCACTCCTCTGTTCACGCTCCTGTTGATGGGCGTGATCATTATTGTTGGCGCACTCACATTTTTCCCGGCGCTAAGCCTCGGTCCGATCCTGGAACATCTGCTTCTGGGCGCGGGTAAGACCTTCTAACGGAGCGTTCTCTATGGCAACAACAATGGAACCTGAAATCAGGCAGCCGGCGCCGGCGCCGGTGGATCAAACCCCGAGGCAGCAGAGAGTGAAGGCGATTTGGGATGCCAGGATCATGCGCCGGGCGCTGGTCGAGTCGATCCTGAAGCTGAATCCACGGCACATGATGGGCAATCCCGTCATGTTTGTTGTGGAGATCGGCAGCATCATCACCACGGTCCTGCTGCTCAAGGGCGGCGACGCCTTCAAGTTCAATTTGCAGATCACGCTCTGGCTTTGGTTCACCGTGCTGTTTGCCAACTTCGCCGAGGCCATGGCGGAGGGCCGGGGAAAAGCCCAGGCTGACACACTGCGCAAGGCCCGCGCTGAAACCGTTGCCAACCGCCTGCTGCCGGGGGGTGAGACAGAACTGGTTCCCAGCTCCAAATTACGCACCGGCGACATGGTGATGGTTGCGGCGGGAGAGTTCATCCCCAGCGACGGCGAAATCACCGAGGGCGTTGCCTCGGTGGACGAGTCCGCCATTACCGGCGAATCGGCCCCGGTGATCCGCGAGGCCGGAGGAGACCGCTCCGCGGTTACCGGCGGAACTCGCGTTCTTTCCGACTGGCTCAAGGTGAGGATTACCTCCGATCCGGGAGATACCTTCCTGGACCGCATGATTGCTCTTGTCGAAGGAGCGTCGCGGCAGAAGACTCCGAATGAGATTGCCCTCAATATCCTTCTCGCCGGACTGACCATTATCTTTCTTCTGGCTGTAATTACGCTCCAGCCATTCGCCATCTACTCGGGCGCGCCGCAGAGCATCTTCGTGCTGGTCTCCCTGCTGGTATGCCTCATTCCGACCACCATCGGCGGTCTTCTCTCCGCCATAGGAATCGCAGGTATGGACCGGCTCATCCAGTACAACGTGCTTGCCATGTCGGGCCGCGCCGTTGAGGCCGCGGGAGATGTGAACACACTGCTTCTCGACAAGACCGGCACCATTACCTTCGGCAACCGGCAGGCGGCGGAGTTCATCCCCGCGCCCGGTGTAACCGCGACGCAGTTAGCCGACGCTGCCCAGCTATCGTCGCTGCCGGACGAAACGCCCGAGGGACGCTCGATCGTCGTGCTGGCGAAAGAAAAGTATGGCCTGCGTGGACGCGAACTTGCCTCGCATGAGGCTGAGTTCGTTCCCTTCAGCGCCCAGACCCGCATGTCGGGCGTGACCCTCGACGGCCGCGAGATTCGCAAAGGCTCCGCCGATGCGATTGCCAAATATATTGCGGGTGAAAAAGGACTTCCCAAGGCGATTCAGGAGACCGTTGACCAGATCGCCCGCGCCGGGGGTACTCCGCTGGTGGTTTGTGAAAACCGGACCGCCCTGGGAGTGATCTATCTAAAGGACATCGTAAAGGGTGGACTGCGCGAACGGTTCAGTCATCTGCGCGCCATGGGGATCAAGACGGTCATGATTACCGGAGACAATCCCCTTACCGCAGCCGCCATTGCCAGTGAGGCCGGAGTCGACGACTTCCTCGCCCAGGCCACGCCCAAAGAAAAGATGGACCTGATTAAGCGCGAGCAGGCCGAAGGCAAACTGGTTGCCATGACGGGAGACGGAACCAATGACGCCCCCGCTCTCGCGCAAGCCGATGTGGGCGTTGCCATGAATACCGGCACCCAGGCGGCTAAAGAGGCCGGCAACATGGTGGATCTCGACTCCAATCCCACCAAGCTGATTGAGATCGTGGAGATCGGTAAACAGCTGCTGATGACCCGGGGCGCTCTCACCACGTTTTCGATTTCCAATGACGTCGCCAAGTACTTCGCGATTATTCCGGCGATGTTTGCCGGAGCCTTCCCGGTGTTGAATACGCTCAACATCATGCATCTCAAAACCCCGGGTTCGGCCATTCTCTCCGCCGTGATTTTCAATGCGTTAATCATCGTGGCCCTCATCCCGCTGGCTCTTCGCGGCGTTAAATACCGGCCAATGGGAGCGGCCGCGCTGCTGCGCAATAACCTGTTGGTCTACGGGTTTGGCGGCATCGTTGTGCCCTTTATCGGGATCAAGCTCATTGACATATTGATCACCACAGTTGGACTTGCCTAAGGGAGCCTTATGAAAAAGAACCTGCTTATCTCCATACTCATGACGATCGCAACCACCGTACTTCTGGGCATCATCTATCCCCTGGTGGTTACCGGAATCGCTCAGGTTGCTTTTCCCGACAAGGCGAACGGACAGTTGATCAAGAAGGACGGCAAGCTCATTGGCTCGCGGATTATCGGCCAGGGGTTCTCCGGTCCGGGGTACTTCCACTCGCGTCCGTCGGCGGCTGGTGCGGGTTATGACGCCGCCAACTCCGCCGGTTCGAATCTGGGGCCAACCAATCAAAAGCTGATCGACCGCGTAAAACAGGACACCGCACGGTTGCAGGCGGAGAATCCCGGCAAGCCCGTCCCCATCGATCTGGTGACCACCTCGGCTTCCGGCTTCGATCCGCACATCTCTCCCGCCGGAGCTGAATTCCAGTTGCCGCGTGTTGCCCGGGAGCGCGAAACAACAGTGGAAGAGCTACAAGGCATTGTGCTGAAGCACACCGAAGGCAGGCAGTTCGGCTTTCTGGGCGAGCCGAGGGTTAACCTTCTGGAACTCAATATTGAGCTCGACGAAAAATTTCCTTTAAAGAAACAAGCCAGCCTCCAGTAGGGCTGGACTTTTGGGAGCCCGGCAGGCGAGCGCCGCTGTGGGAGTTACAACAGGCAGGGGGAGTTACAAGAAAAGGTTCTCATCGACTTTTTACACAAAATTAACCCCCTTTCAATGTTCACGCTCTACTCTGTGCTTGTGAACGCAGCGAATGCTGCGGGACTGATAACCCACAGTCTCGCAGGCTCTCCTTATACGAATGCCGGTATCCCCGTAATCTTTTCCCCAATCGCCAGTTGATGAATGTCGTGGGTTCCCTCGTAGGTGGAAACGCTTTCCAGGTTATTCATGTGGCGCATGATGCAGTAGTCGTCCACAATGCCATTCGCGCCCAGGATGTCGCGTGACTTTCGCGCGGTTTCGAGCGCGATGGCGACATTGTTCATCTTGAGCATGGAAATCTGTGCCGGTTCGAGATTGCCGGCATCCTTCAACCGGGCCACGTGCAGCGCCAGCAGTTGTCCCTTTACGATTTCGGTAATCATCCACGCCAGTTTTTGCTGCACCAGTTGATGAGCGGCAATGGGCTTGTCGCCAAATTGCCTTCGCGTTTTGGCGTATTGCAAAGCCGTGTCGTAGCAGGCCATTGCCGCGCCCAGCGCGCCCCATCCAATGCCGTAGCGGGCCTGATTCAGGCAGCTCAGCGGACCTTTTAATCCGGAAACTCCCGGCAGCAGGCTCGACTCCGGAATTTCGCAGTCCGTAAATGCCAGGCCGGAGGTTATCGATGCGCGCAGAGACCACTTTCCGTGCACGTCCTGCGTGCTGAATCCGGGCGTGCCTTTTTCCACCAGAAATCCCCTGACCTTGCCGTCCTCACATTTGGCCCACACCAGGGCCACATCGGCGATGGATCCGTTGGTGATCCACATCTTTTCGCCGTTCAGAACGTAGCGGTCGCCCTTGTGGGCCGCGCGGGTCAGCATTCCTCCGGGATTGGATCCAAACTGCGGCTCGGTCAGTCCAAAACAGCCGATCGCCTTGCCCTGCTGCAGCAGCGGCAGCCACCTGCTCTTCTGCTCTTCCGTTCCATAGGTGTAAATCGGGAACATTACCAGCGCGCTCGGCACGGAGACGAAGCTGCGTAATCCCGAATCGCCGCGCTCCAGCTCCTGCATCACCAGGCCGTAGGGCACGCTCGACATTCCGGCACAACCGTAGCCGTTCAGGTTGGCGCCAAAAAATCCCAGTGCGCCCAGCTCCGGCACAAGGTGCATGGGGAAGGTGGCTTCGCGGTTGTGCTTCTCAATGATGGGGACAACTTTGTCCTCCACAAACCGGCGGGTGCTTTGCCGCACCAGCTTTTCTTCATCATTGAGTTGCGAATCGAAATCGATAAAGTCCACACCGCCAAATTCAGCCATGTTTATCCTTATTTCTGCTGGAACCATGGTACTTGAATGGCACAATGCCCATCGATGGTTTCCAAATCGGCATTCACGGCTTGAACCCGGTCATTCGTAAAGAAGAATGCTGCGTGTTTGCCGTAGAATCGGGGCTGGAACCGCCGCCCCCCATCATTGCAATCCCCAGGGCATGATCAGATCGGTAATCCCCCGGCGAGCGCCTCGAACGGGACGTCCACGGGATTACGGGGCGTTCACATAATTCGTCCGCATAGTTAAGGAGCGGCATAGCCATGCAATTTTCTCCCTCCGTGAGTGGGCCTTTTGCAGTCCTGACGGCGATTGTTGCGCCCGCAGTGCTTTCCAGCGCCTGTTCGATTTTGACGCTGGCAACCGGCAATCGCCTCGGCCGTGTCGTGGACCGCACCCGGGTGTTGGCCGACGAACTGGCGGGACTGGAGGAAGCTTCCGCGGAGCACAAAGCATGGGCCGTCCAACTGGAGTGCCTGCAGACTCGCGCTCGGATGCTGCTGAAGGCGCTGCGCCTGTTCTATGCCACGCTGGGCTTGTTTGCCTCGGCGGCGCTGGTCTCGGTGATAGGTTCGATTGGGGCCTATTTCAGTTTGAAGTTTGTATTCGATATCGCCGCATTCCTGGCCATGCTGAGCAGCACCTGCGCGGTGATCGGCCTGGCCTATGGCTGCGCCGCCATGGTGAACGAAACCCGCCTTGCGGTCCACAACCTGGCGGAGGAGGCAACGCTCCGCATGACTTATAAGCGCCAGAAGCATAAATTCTGATTCGGATTCGAAGCGCAGCCCGCCGGGATGCCGGAAGCTTTCCGCGCACGATGGGGGTCGGATCATGCGGCAATCGAAAATCCCACGCCTTGGTTTCTTGCTGCGCCGCTTAATCATTTGATGTGCTTGCCCCTGATCAGCCCGGGCGCGGCGTCTGTTGTTTTGGAGCGCTGCGAGGGTGCCGGAATCCTTGCGCTTGTGCTACCATTCATTTGTCGGAACGCACACCGCTAGCCGCTGAATTTCCGCTTGAGTGTTCTCCGCATTTTGCTGGACTTCCCCGAAAGGGCGCGTAGCTCA
>DASZRZ010000032.1:0-5060 GCA_035548935.1 Terriglobales bacterium | reverse complement strand
CGCCGTCATCACCTCGCAGGCCCGCTATTGCATCGCCCCCATGCAGGATATTCTGGGACTTGGCAGTGAAGCCCGCATGAACGTTCCCAGCCGTCCGGATGGGAACTGGATGTGGCGCTACCAGCCCGGCGCGCTTACCTCCGCCGACGCCGAACGCCTCAGCCGGATCGTCGAAGTTAGCGACCGCATTCCCGAAAGCTCCGAGGCGGATACCGGGCTGGAGTTCATGGCTTAGAGCCATCTGCGGCTGGGAGTTTAAGCAATACCCTGCGGAACATCCGGTGGCTGCTGCTTCACTTCTTCTTCACTTCCGCTTCAACACTCGCTTCACTGCCGCGACGATGTTGGGTGTGGTTAGCCCGTACTTCTCCATCAACTCGTCGGGAGTGGCCGATTCGGCATACGTATTGTTGACGCCAACATACTCCATGGGAACGGGCCGCAGCTCGGAGAAGGCGCGGGCCACCTGCGATCCCAAGCCTCCATCGAGAAGATGCTCCTCGGCGCAGACCACGGCTCCGCACTCTTCCGCCGTGCGCGCCAACATCTCGCGATCCAGCGGCTTAATGGTATGCATGTCGATCACGCGCGCGGAAATTCCCTCATCATCGAGTTGGGCCTGCGCGGTAAGGGCATACCCGACCTCAAGGCCGCAGGCCACAATGGCAACATCGCGTCCATTGCCGTGCTGCTTGGCCTTGCCCAGTTCAAACGTCTCATCCGCGGCATAAATCAGCGGCGCCTTGGGACGCCCCGTCCGCATATAACAGGGCCCCACATGCTCGGCCATGCGGTGCACCAGGGCGCGGGCGCACACCTCATCGGAGGGCACCACAACAACAAATCCCGGCAGCGCACAGGCCAGAGCGATGTCTTCCACCGCCATCTGGCTGGGACCGTCCTCGCCAATGGAGATGCCACCGTGCGAGCCTACAAACTTGGCATTCACATTGGGATAGGCGACCGAGGCCCGCAACTGGTCGAAGCCTTTGTCGATCAGGAAGACTGCGAAGGAGGAGGCGAAAGGAATCTTTCCCGAAGATGCCAGCCCGGCGGCGATACCCACCATGTTGGCCTCGGCAATTCCAACGGTAAAGAACCGCTCCGGAAACTCCTTGGCAAACTTGACGCTGTAGGTGGATTTGGCAAGATCGGCGTCGAGCGCAATGATATTGGGGTTTGCGCGACCGATCTCCACCAGCGCCTGGCCGTAGGCTTCGCGGGTAGCGGCGCCCATTTTCAACTGGAACTTCGTCATTTCAGTTTTCATTGAGGTTCGCTACCTGTTCCTGTCAGGTTCATCGTAACGGAATACGTATTCACTCAGGCCTGCAGCTCGCGCAGCGCTGCTTCCACCTGTTCTTTTTTGGGCGCTACTCCGTGCCACTCCACGTTGCCTTCCATGAAGGACACGCCCTTGCCCTTCACGGTATTGGCAATAATCGCCACAGGGCTCTGCCCGCGGCGCTCGCGGGATGTGCTCAGCGCTTCGATGCACTGAGCAAGGTCGTGCCCGTCGATCTCCATCACCTTCCAGCCGAAGCTGCGGAACTTATCGCCCAGCGGGGCAACTTCAAGGATGTCCTTCACCCAGCCATCGAGCTGTTGCTTGTTGTAGTCCACGATCAAAGTGAGGTTATCCAGCTTGTGATGGGGGGCAAACATGGCGCCCTCCCATATCTGGCCCTCCTGAATCTCGCCATCGCCCACCATGACGAAGGTGTGGTAGTCCCGTTGGTCGAGGCGCGCCGCCATGGCAATGCCAATTCCAATGGAAAGCCCCTGGCCGAGTGAACCGGTAGAGGCCTCCAGGATCGGCAGCATCCGGCGGTCGGGGTGCCCTTGCAGCGGCGAACCCAGCTTGCGGAGGGTGTGAAGCAACGACCGGTCTATGTACCCGGCCTCGGCAAAGGCCGCATACAGGGCCGGGCAGCCGTGTCCCTTGGAAAGAATGAAGCGGTCCCGGTCAGGCCACTGCGGGTTCGCGGGGTCGTGGCGCAGCACGTTGAAAAACAGCGCCGTCAACAGTTCCACCTCGGAGAGCGATCCTCCGGGATGTCCGCTGCCAGCCTCGCCGATCATCTCGACGATGTCGATACGCAGTTTTCGAGCGATGGCCTTGAGCTCATCAAGGGAAACGTGAGGCGCAATCTTCACTTGGCTACCTGATCGTGGAATTATGGGGAAACGTCAGTTTAAACACCCGAGCGGAAACAATCAACGCACGATACCGCCTCATCACCACAAAATTCTGGAGAAAGCAGGATGCCAGACTCCGCACCCTTGATCCGGCAGAACTAGACCTGCGGAACTTTCGAGGCGGCTTTTACGGTTGCACCCTTGCCACTGGCGGTGACCCACTCACGGATTGCCGGCAGGGCGCTCCGCGCAACCACCTCTCCGGCGGCAACGATCTCCCTGGCATGGTCGAAGCCATCGTAGCTGAATCCACGGACGTCCGGCGTTATGACCAGATCGGCAGCAGCCTGCCACGGACCGCACATCTTCTGTTGCGCAATGGAGAAGCACTGCCCAATCACGTCGAATACGTGCCGCGGCCCTTCGAGATTGACCCAATGCGCGCTCAGGTAGACCGCAAGCACCCGGTTGGCTCCCATCTCGCGCAGGGGAATCGTGGGAACTCCGTGGGCCAGCATCCCATCCACCAGCAGTTTGTCCCCGATTTTCACGGGGAGAAACATGCCGGGATACGCACAACTGGCACGCACAGGGTCGATGAGCGGCCCGGTGCGGAATACCACCGGATCACCGGTAACGAAATCCGTTGCGGTCACAGCCAGGGGAATCTTAAGCTCTTCGAAAGTCGACACCTTCAATACCCGCCGCAGAAAGCCCTCCATGCGATCGGTGGAGGCAAAGCCGAGTCTCGACAGCGTCCAACGGGCAAAGTCCTTGAAACGCACCTGGGAGGCCACCTCTTCCAACTCCCGCGCGCCAACCCCACTGCAGTAAGCAGCCCCAATAATCGCGCCCACGCTGGTCCCGGCCACAAAACGAATTGGGATCTTTTCTTCTTCCAGAACTTTAAGAACGCCGATGTGGGCCAGCCCGCGGGCAAAGCCTCCGCCCAGGGCCAGGCCGATTGCAGGTTCCTGCTGGGAAATCAGTGCCGCAATACGTGACGGCTCACTGCGGAAGGCGCGCACGGAATGGGCTATTTTGCGTAACATCAGCTTATGTCCCTGGTGCACCGGTCCGAATGCATGGGCCGGGGCTTGGACGGCACTTCCTGAATCGCTTATTTCGATGCAATATCGATATTTTCCGCCCACTTGAATGATGACAAAAACTGCGGCAATGATGCAGAAACAATGAGCTGTAAGCGCCTTTTGCCATTACCGAGGTAATTCGAGGAGATTCGAGGTGGTTCCAGAGTGAGTTCGATGGCTCGCGAGTTTTCGGCTGGAGGAGTGGTAATCCGCCGCATGCGCGGGCAATGGTGGCTGGCTGTCATCGAGCCTGAGGGCCGGAACGCTCCCGCCACAGCAAAAGGCCCGCAGAAGACAGTATGGGCCCTGCCCAAGGGTCAAATCGACGAGGGCGAGTCAGCCGCTCAGCTGCTGAGCGCGAGATTCTGGAAGAGACCGGAGTCCGGGCCGGGATGGTTGCCAAACTCGAAGACACGAAATACTTCTATGTCCGCTCATGGGGCGATGGTCAGCGGGTCTTCAAGGTCGTGACGTTCTTTTTGTTTCACTACATTTCCGGCCGCCTGGGCGAGATCAGCGACAAGATGAAAATCGAGGTCCGGCGCGCAGAGTGGATTCCGCTCGGCGATGCCGGAAGCCGCCTTACCTACCAGACCGAGCGCATGGTTGTGGCCAAGGCCATTCGGTATCTCAAGGAGCATCCATATCTTTAATCCCGAGCTTTAATCCCGAGCTTTAATCCCAACCTCCAAGCCTGCCCACGGAATTGTCCAGTTTAGTGTTGCGGTTCATATTGGAACTCCCTTGAATAAGCGGACACGAAAGCGCTTCGCTCACAGCAGTGCCGGGGCTATCCTCGATTCACATATCCCTTATTCACTTGCGCAGGGATCAGAAACTATAGAGAAGCTCTTCAGCTCTCTTGTGGACATCAATTTATGAGCATTCCTTCAAGCGTTCCATCTGGCAGATCTGGGATCGGCATCCATTCCACGGCACAACCTGCGGTCGAAAAGCGGGCAGAGCCACGAACAACAGGTACTGGCGAAGCAGTATTGCGCGCTTACAACGGGAACCTGCTGCGAGGGGATCTCATGGACCTGAGCCCTCGTGGCCTGCGGATGCGCTACGTGGGCAAGCGGATGAAGGTTGGCTCCGAGGTCGAGGTGCTCTCTCCATGGGAGAGGGTACGGGCAACCGTAGCCTGGACGATACGGTCAGGAGAGTGGATTCAAGCAGGACTTACAGTCAGCCCTCCCCCTACGGATGACGACGAAAATAACTGAGGATTCAAAACCGGGTTAGTGAAAACCGGAAGCCAAAAAAAATTGGGTGAGCACGAATGCCCACCCTTAAAACCAACAGTGCCGACCGATCCCAGTAGATCAGCTGAAAAGCCTGTTGGGAACTGATTGGGTAGTTTGAGCCATCACCAGCAGCGGGCCATCTTCACCCGGCTTATGACTATTGCGATTCGCTCCAACAATCCAGAATCTTTGAAGAGCTTTTCTTCTACATCTCATCAAGCAATTCTTGTGCCAAGCTGCTTAATGAAATGAATTGATGATCCCAATTCATTCAATTTCTCAGTTCCCGGTATCCCAAGCCCTCGCCTGCCTCGCAATACAACTCGCAACCAAAAGAAAATAAACGCCTTGCCTTAAATCACTCTTCTTCTCGGATTTTGGAGACAATTGACTCGTGTTCTAATTTTTCGGCCTTGTAGGGCAATTGGCTGTCTGCTTCCATTTAATTTTCCACTTGGGATTGGCTTCTTCTATGACTTTCCATAGTCGCGGGCGCCAGCGGTACAGATTTTCAGAGATGTGGCGGTGGATACAAGTCCTGGGCTGTTAGCTTGCATATTTCATTTCAGTGAAGGAAGATGCT
>DASZRZ010000031.1:0-9317 GCA_035548935.1 Terriglobales bacterium | reverse complement strand
TCGGTCACCATCACCGGCGGACTCGAAGCCTCGGCGTTGACCGGATCCACCACGCCGGAGACCTGCACATCCGACGATGTGGAGGCCAGCTCAAGCGTAAAGCTCAACAGGGGAGCGCTCCCAATATTCACCGTCAGCGTCTGGCTCACGGTTCTAAAACCGGGCGAAGTTATCTCCACCGTGTAAACCCCAGCCGGAACCGCCGGAATTGTGAAGTGGCCTTGATCGTCGGTGTGGGTTTGCTGCTCCCACGACGAAGCCTGGGCTTTGATTTTCACTCCCGCATTGGGGACCAGCATGTGTTGCGGATCTTCCACCGAACCGCGCACGGTTCCAAAAATTTGCGCCTGTAGGGCTCCGGCCGCCGCCAGCAGTGCCATGAGTACAAAAAAACGGAACAGTTTTCGCGTAGAACCTCCCCGAACCCTGGAATTACTCTACTAAAAACCCTTGGCTATGATTGAACCGGGAATGGATGGATTAGTTGCGTTTCAGGCGTGCGCTGGCTGCGCAAGGGGCTCACTGCTGGTGCTCAGCTGCAATTCCATGCCCTCCGACGCTGCCTGCACGGAAGGAAAGTAATTGCGCGCCTGCTCCACCGCGGAATCGATGCAGTCATCCGTGTGGTCGGGATCATGGTGAAACAGGATCAGCTCCCGGGCGCCGCTATCCATTGCCACGCTCACCGCTTCCCGCCAGTGGCTGTGTCCCCAGCCGCGCCGCCGGGCCTGGTATTCATCCGGAAGGTACTGCGAGTCGTAAATAAGAATGTCCGCGTCCTCCGCCAGCTTGCGCACGCTCTTATCGAACACCTGGTCTCCGGGCTCATTATCGGTCGCATATACCAGAACCCCATCGCTGGTCTCCATGCGAAAGCCCAGGCATCCCTGGGGATGGTTCAGCCACATCGACTTCACCTTGCAGCCTTCAAAGGAAGTTTCCCCTTCCCCGATCCCGTAAAAGCCCCGGCGCGCCGCCATCTCTCCCATATCGACCGGGAAATAGGGATACGCCATCTGTCCCTCAATAGCGCGTTGCAGGCTCTGGTCGTGATTGGCGGAATGGAAGAAAAAATTGCTGTCGCGGTTGTTGTAGAGCGGAGTAAAAAACGGAATGCCCTGGATATGATCCCAGTGGAAATGGGAAATAAAAATATGCGCGTTGACCGGCGTTTCCGGAAATTCCCGCAGTAGGCTCTTGCCCAGGTTGCGGAAGCCGGTTCCGCAGTCAAATATGTAAATCTGGCCGTTCAGGCGTACCTCAACGCAGGAGGTATTGCCTCCATAACGCATGTTTTCCGGTTGAGGTGTGGGCGTCGAGCCTCGCACTCCCCAGAATTTGATGTGCATGCGCCTTCTCCGTCAGGGGCTTCCCTTAACGCATCGGAACCGAAGCCAAAAGGTATCGCTTCCCGGCGGCGCCCTGAGTCCTGCCCCGCCTGCGCAGGTAATCCTCTGCTAAATTAGTAATTTACGCGATTATCCGGCAGGCGGATCGTTACGGAAGTCCCGGGGCTGACGGCTGTGGTCCGTGGAAGCCATCCCGCCCCGCGGAAAGTCCACCGCGCGCGGGCAGGCGGCACATGGCGGCAGCTTCCGCCCGCACCTCGTATAATCCGGTTCTCTGGAAAGTTTCGAATGGTCTATCCCCAACGGAGTGAATTCCTTTCTCTGAGCCGCACGGCCACACTGATACCGGTGGCCAAATCGGTAAGCGCCGACCTTCTCACCCCAGTGTCGGCGTTCCTGAGCATCGCCAACGAAAGCTCCGACGCATTTCTGCTGGAATCCGTCGAAGGCGGCGAAAAGCTCGGGCGCTATACCTTCCTTGGCGTGGACCCTTATATGAGGGTCGTGGCTTGCGGCGACCAGATTGTGATCGAGCGTGGCCGCCGCCGGGAGCGGGTGGATGGCGACCTCCTTCAGGTGGTGCGCTCCTTGCTCCGCCAGCATCGCATCGCGCGGCCCCCTGGTATGCCGCCTTTCACCGGGGGAGCGGTCGGCTACTTTGCCTACGACATGGTCCGCCGCCTCGAACGGCTGCCCTCTCTCGCCGCCAACGATCTTGAGGTTCCTGACTGCGTGCTGATGTTTTTCAACCGTCTGCTGGCCTTTGACCACGTCCGCCATCAGATCCAGATCGTCGCCCTGGCCGACGTCTCACAGGAACCTCCCAAGGCCGCCTACGACCGCGCCCTGGAGGACATCCAGGCCATCGAGCGCCGTCTTGCCTCCGGCCTCCGCCGCCTCAAGCTGGCGGGCCATCCCGTGTCCCGTAAATTAAAGGTTGTCTCCTCGGTTTCGCGCGAAGGCTTCCTCAAGAGCGTTCGCCGGGCCAAGGAGTACATTGCCGCTGGCGATGCCTTTCAGGTCGTGCTCTCCCAGCGACTCGAGTTCCGCCCCGGCGCCGCGCCCTTCGACATCTACCGCGCGCTTCGTACCCTGAACCCTTCGCCTTACATGTACTTTTTCCGCATGGGCAAGCTCGGTCCCGCCCAGGGCGGCAAAACGGAAAACTCCACCCTTCACGTCCTGGGCTCCTCGCCGGAGATGCTGGTGCGCGTCACCGGCAAAAAACTCGAGTACCGCCCCATCGCCGGAACCTTGCCGCGCGGCGCGAACGAGGAAGAAGACCGCCAGCTGGAACAGAAGCTGCTCTCCGACGAAAAAGAGCGCGCCGAACACATCATGCTCGTCGATCTCGGGCGTAACGATATCGGTCGCGTAAGCGACTACGGCTCCGTCGAGGTTCGCGACCTCATGTACGTGGAGCGCTACTCTCACGTCATGCACCTGGTTTCCGCCATCGAAGGCAGGCTGCGCCCCGAACTCGACGCGCTCGATGCCTTCGCGGCCTGCTTCCCCGCGGGAACACTCAGCGGCGCTCCCAAGGTGCGCGCCATGGAGATCATTGAAGAGCTGGAGCCGGTTCGCCGGGGAATTTACGGCGGCTCGGTCATGTATGCCGATTTTTCCGGCAATCTCGACTCCTGCATTGCCATTCGCACCATGCTGATGAAAGGCAAGAAGGCATACGTGCAGGCAGGAGCCGGCGTGGTGGCCGACTCCGATCCCCAGCGCGAGTATGAGGAGTCGCTCAATAAGGCGCAGGCGCTGGTGCGCGCCGCGGAAACCGCCGGCTGAAGTTTCCCGCCGGACCAACATTGACTAAAATCCGATCAGGGACCCCGATGGTATTCGTTCTCGATAACTACGACTCATTCACCTACAACCTGGTGCAGTACCTCGGGGAGCTGGGTGCCGAGGTCGTGGTCCGCCGCAACGATCAAATCACCGTCGCGGAAATTGCCGCGCTCAAGCCCGGCCACATCCTGATCTCGCCCGGTCCCTGTACACCCAGGGATGCGGGCATCAGCATCGCCGTCATCAGGGAACTGAGCGGCAAAATTCCCATTCTCGGAGTGTGCCTCGGCCACCAGGCCATCGGCGAGGCCTTTGGCGGGGACGTCGTTCGGGCCAGCACGCTCATGCACGGCAAAACCAGCCAGATTCAGCACGACGGGCGCACCATTTTCCAGGGCATCCCCTCTCCCATGGAAGCCACCCGCTATCACTCCCTGATCGTCGCTGAGAAGACCCTGCCCGCCGCGCTTGAGATCACCGCACGCGCTACCGACGCCGATGGAACCTCCGTCATCATGGGCTTGCGCCACCGCGAGTATCGGGTCGAGGGAGTACAGTTCCACCCGGAGAGTGTCCTTACCGGCCACGGCAGGCAGTTGCTGTTGAACTTCCTTCAGCTCCGGCCCTAGCCCGCATCGCCCCATTCCTGTTTTTGCGTTCGTTTCCCGGATTGCCCCTGGCTCCCATTATTTTTTTGGGTCTGAACTCCCGCAAATTGGTAGAATTCGCTTATCTGTTAAAAGCTGGGCTGTAAGCCATTGCTGTCTGGGATGTTTAGTCCCTTGACAGTTTGCGGGACTAGGGTAATTCTTATCACCTTCAATAAGGGGTTTATTCGATGATTCAGGCGCAACGTGAGCAGCGATCCACCCGGCGGTTTTCCCTGCGGCTGCCAGTGACCGTCAAAGTCGAATCTTCCGAGAAGTCTGCTCAAACCCGCGACGTCAGCGCCCGTGGCATCTGTTTCTACATGGATGCCGGAGTGAAGGAAGGTTCCGAAATCGAGTTTACCCTCACTCTCCCCCCGGAGATCACGCTGACGGAGAGCATCCGCGTGCACTGCAAGGGCAAGGTTGTCCGGGTTGAGAATGAAGCTCCCGGTGGAAGAGTCGGAATCGCCGCGGTCATTGAGCGTTACGAGTTCCTTTCCGAACCCTCCTGAGGGAATCCCGTTCCCGTAATCCGGACTCCGGTTCCGCGCAAGGCACTCTCATTCCCCTTCGCCGTGCTGCACCGGTTCTGCTAGGCTGGTGCTACCTCACAATGCTTCATCCTCGCGTCTTCGCTGTCCCCATCCTTCTGATCTCGCTGTGTGCAACACTGTTGAGCTTCAGCGGCAATGGTCAGCCGGAGGACCTCGGTGTGCTCTATGCCGCCGATGCCAGCGTGCAGGGCTCCGTCATTTTTGCCGCCGGAGGCATGCGGGTTATGTCAGGTGCGTCCGTGGTTGCCGGCGAAGATACGGCATTGCTGCGCCTGGCGCGTGGCGGAGAAGTGCGCTTCTGTCCCCGCACCACGGCCTCCGTCTCCAGCGCGCCCCCCAATCGCAACCTCATGGTCGGAATGAGCAACGGAGCCCTTGAGGTCAACTACACCCTCGCCACATCGGCCGATGCCCTCGTCACTCCCGACTTTCGCATCCTGCTCGAAGGCCCGGGAACTTTTCACTTCGCCGTTAAAGCCGACTCCAAGGGCAACACCTGTGTACGCGCCCTCCCGGGAAATACCTCGGCCGCTATTGTCACGGAATTGATGGGCGATGAGAGCTACACCGTAGGCAAGACCGCGGAGGCGTTCTTCCACAACGGACACATCGCTCAGCGGGACGATCTTGCCCCTGCCGACTGCGGCTGTCCCGCACCGCCACCCGTAATTCGCGTCAACAATGCCCCAGCGCCCAAACCTGAAGTTCCGGAAGCCGCCAAGCCGCCGTCGGTTGAGGCCATAAAGGTTTTGACCAATGAAGAGATCGCGCGCTTGCGTGTTCAGGAAGAAGCTCTTGCCGAAGCCGCCGCGCCCGTGAACCTTCCGCCCGAAATTCATGTTGAGATGGAGTCGCCCTTCATCTACCGGGCGCAGGATATACCGCCTTCCCCGCTGGAGCTGGTGAGCCGCTTGCACATCGGCCCCGTTCCCCGCTTCCGGCAGGAAGTGGTACTGGAACCTTCCCACCCGGAGTGGCCCAAACCTGTGCCTATCGTCCCCGCACGGCCACAGATGGCGCGGAAAAAGGGGGTCTTCACCCGCCTCGGCTCCTTCTTTGCCTCAATTTTCCATTGAAATGGCCGTTCAGCCCTGCCCACCTTCGAACTTCTGGTTCCATAAATAGGCACGTTGCCGCAGGCGATTCGGGTCTATACTGATAACACTTCCATGTCCACAGTCGCCAGCAAGCCATCCCGGGAATCGGGCACGGTAGAACCGGCGTTTCTCTCAAGCCTCTACGGGCTGCGTTACACCACCTACGGGATCAAGCGGGAAACCTTTTTCCTCTCATTCTTGATTCACACCGTAGGCATCGCTTTATTGATCATCTCTGGTGCCTACATGTTCAGCCATAGCCAGCAGATTAAGGCGGCTGTTACGGGAGCCGTGATTGACATCTCCCCTTACGTTCTGCCCCCCGCAAAAGATCAGGCCGGTGGCGGAGGTGGCGGAGGCGACCGCGACAAACTCGTCGCATCCAAGGGCAAACTGCCCAAGCTTTCCAATGAGCAGATGGCTCCCCCGCAAACCGTAATCCGTAATCCGGAACCAAAACTTCCCGTTGAACCGACCGTGGTGGTTCCCCCGCAGATCGCCTTGTCGCAGGGACCCCAGATCGGCGATCCGCTCTCGGCAGTTCTTGCGCCGCCTTCCAACGGCACAGGATCAGGCGGGGGGATTGGGAGTGGCTCCGGCGGAGGCATCGGCTCCGGTCGTGGACCCGGAGTGGGCCCCGGTTACGGTGGCGGTATCGGCGGAGGACCTTATCGCGTTGGGGGTGGCGTCTCCGCCCCGCGAGCGCTGTTCGCTCCCGATCCGGAGTACTCCGACGAAGCTCGCAAGGCGAAATATCAGGGAACCGTGGTGCTCTGGGTTGTGGTTGGACCCGACGGACGTCCCCACGATGTTCGCGTGCAGCGATCTCTTGGATTGGGACTCGACGAAAAGGCCATCGAGGCCGTACGCCAATGGAAGTTTGAGCCCGCGCGCAAAGATGGTTCTCCCGTCGCGGTTCAGATCAATGTTGAAGTGAACTTCCGTCTTTACTAAACGGACCCCGATTTCGGATATCTAAAGCCGGACTTTGGCTGCAATTGGCGCAACTCTTCTACGCGCGGCCTTGGCCCAGTCTCCGCCGCAGTCCAGCAGATTGGCCGCCTGCTCGCTTAGCCCTTCCAGGCCTTCCCTCGCATCCTCATACTTCCGGCGGAGGTTCTTGCGCATCCTCTTCCCCGGCTTGGAAGCCAACAGCAGCGCCACTCCGGCACCGATGCCTATTCCGGCAAGTAGCAATGCCAGCCCTGCATGATTCCCACTTCGTTCCATCACGTCATAATCGCGGGACTGCTCATAATTCTTCATGCTTGCGCCTCTTTTTGCGTCGATCCCATGAATCGTTAGAGTTGCTGCACGGTTGGGGCGTTGTCTCAACGGGCGGGGAAACCAAATTAGAACGGCTAAAACCGGGGTGTTGGCAGACCTTAATCCCGCGTTGCTTTCTTCTTCGCGGGAGCCTTCTTCATCTCCTGCTTCTGCTGCTTCTGCTTGCGGCCACGGCTGGCCTCCGACTGGCGATCCGCGTATGTCTTGCTTCGATCTTTCGGCATGCGGCATTCTCCCACATTTGCCGCGCCCAATCCCATCTCAAAACGTACCCGCAATACGCACTCGCTTATCCGGGGCAGACCCTCGCCATCCATCTAGTACAATCACGGCGCCGAGACTGAGATGGCGAACTTGCCCTGCGAATCCTCCCGCCGCATCGCCGTTTGGTTCTTCCTGATGCTGAGCTGTTTCTTTGCCCTTACCTCCACCGGAAGGGTCCACGTGATCGACGAGGTCCTCTCGGTCTATCAGGCGGAGAGTCTGGTGGAACGCGGCGACACCGCCGTCCCCCAGGCCGTGGCAACGCAACTATTCTTCGGAACCTTCGATCGCTACGGACGCCCGCAAACCGGATACCCCCCCGGCCACTCCATCGCTTCCATGCCGTGGTATCTCGCCGGACACTACCTGCTGTCACGGCTGCCCGGAGTTCCGCCCCCGGCCCGCAATCTGATGAGTGACTTCATCACCGTGTTGAGCAGCGCGGCGTTTTCCGCGCTGGCGGCAGCGCTGGCCCTTCTCTTGTTTCTGGAGCTTGGCGGTGCGCTGATGCCATCGCTTCTTGCCGCCTCTTTGCTGGCTCTGGCAACCCCGCTGTTTTCCTACTCGGGATGGTTCTACTCCGAACCGCTCTCCGTGCTGCTGCTCATTGCCGCCGCGCTTGCCCTGTTCGGCAGCAACGGCCACGCCCGTGAAATCAATGCTCCTCCGGCCAGCGGCATTCCTGCGGCAAACGCTTTCTGGGCGGCAGCTCTTCTGGGACTGGCGCTCTGGGTGCGCCCCACGCAAATCATCGTCGCTCCGGTCTTTCTGCTGGCCATCTTCTTCCGCGATTCCGCAAGCCGTAACCCGCGCGCGCTGGCGGTTGTCAGCTTCGGTGTCGCACTCTTCGCGGCTCTCTACCTGTTGCGCAATGCATATCTTTTCGGGGACCCCTTCAAATTCGGCTACCCGGAGATGGCCGAGCATGGCAAGCGCGTCACCAGCTTTCAAACTCCCCTGGCACTAGGGCTCATGGGATTTTTGTTCTCTCCAGGCAAGTCGCTGTTCCTCTTCGCTCCCCCAATCCTGTTAGCCCCCCTGGGGTTCCGGAAGCTGTGGCATCGCCAGCGCGGCCTCGCCCTGCTCACGCTTCTCGCCCCCGTGACTTACGTGTTGTTCTATGCGCGCTACACGCAATGGGAGGGCGGATACTGCTATGGCCCCCGCTACCTGGTTCCCGGAATCGCGCTAGGCTGCCTGGGCCTCGGAGCGGCCCTCTCTGGAGCCTCCCGGCTCACTCACAACCTGGCCATGGGGCTGCTGCTCGCAGGATTCCTGATTCAGGCCATCGGCCTCGGCACCAGCTTTGTCGACGATCAGGCCGGGGGCGGCTATTACGATGCAACCTACACCTACCGCATGGATCACGCGCCCATCCTCAGTCAGGGCGCGCTGTTTTGGAAGTACCTGTCTTCGCCCCAACCAGCGCCCCTTGGCCGCGGCTTCGACCGCTGGTTCGTCTTCCTTGCCAAGGGAGGCGTCTCACGCAATTTGATCGTATGCATTGCCGCGTTCTTTCTTGCGGGAATGCTTATTTCAGTCGCAAAGCTCCGCCGTTGCATCTCCGCTGCCGGACGTGCTCAAGCCCCGTAAGCATCGGAGAAGGCCCCATTCAACAACCTCGGCACTTTTGTGTCACTTATGTGACAATGATCGGTCTGCAGAAAGCACTCGAAAATGGAGGACGGTAGTAAATGAAGTTCACGTCAGCAGTTGCAACTTGCATCCTTGCCATCGCCGCCGGAGTTGTTTCCGCATCCGCCCAAACTCCGGCCGCAGCACCGGCCATGCCGCCAAAACCCGGACTCACTCTCACTACCACGGCCTTCCCCGATGGCGGTGAGATTCCCGTTAAGTACACCAGTTCAGCCGAAAATCCCGTGTCGCCGAAGCTGGAATGGTCCAACGTTCCCAACGGCACCGTGAGCTTCGTTCTGCTCTGCCATGATCCGGATACCGCCCGCGACAAAAAGCTGGAAGACGTTCTGCACTGGCTGGTAATCAACATCCCGGGAACGGCTCGTTCCCTGCCCGAGGGCATGCCCGCCACCGCACAAATGCCCGATGGAGCCATTCAGGCGAAGAACGTGGGTGGAACCGTGGGATATCGCGGCATGGGCGCTCCCGCCGTGGGCCCCCATCATCACTACACCTTTGAACTTTTTGCGCTCGATACCAAGTTGGATCTGGGAGCCGATGCCACCCGCGCCGATGTTCTCAAAGCCATCGAAGGCCACATCATCGGCAAGGGCGTCCTCGTAGGACGCTTCCATAAATAGCGCCGTAAACCGCCGCCATGAGCGGCGCTGCTCTTGCCAGCGT
>DASZRZ010000030.1:0-4574 GCA_035548935.1 Terriglobales bacterium | reverse complement strand
CGCCGTTCCCTTCCGCGAGGTCTATATCCACGCGCTGGTGCGCGACGCCGAGCGGCAGAAGATGTCCAAGACCAAGGGCAACGTGCTCGATCCCATCCAGGTCATCGAGCAATACGGCACCGATGCCACGCGCTTTACCCTGGCCGCCATGGCGTCGCCCGGAACCGATATTGCCTTCAATCCCGCGCGCACCGAGGGCTATCGCGCCTTCGCCAACAAAATCTGGAACGCCGCCCGCTTCATGTTCATGAACGTGGATCGTATTGAAGAAGCCCGTGTTGAAAAAGCCCAGGGGGAAGAAGTCCAAAGGGAAGCCGCCGCCTGGAGTCTCTCCGGCTTTACCGCCGCCAGCCATCAGGCGCAGCCCACAGCGGGCGTTCCTCTCTTCCAGGCTGCCACGCTCGAAGACCGCTGGATTCTCTCGCGCTTCAACCGCGTGGCGCGTGAAGTCCACGAGGCGCTTGAGGCCTATCGCTTCCACGAAGCCGCCTCCACCATCTACAGCTTCTTCTGGGGAGAGTTCTGCGACTGGTATCTGGAGCTGGTCAAGCCGCGCCTGCTCACCCTCGCCAACGACGAAGAAAAACGCAGCGCCGCGCGCGCTCTCACCAATCTGGTCGGGCTGTTTGAATCGTCGCTGCGCCTGCTCTCGCCCTTCATGCCATTTATCACGGAAGAAATCTGGCATGCGATCCACGATGGCAAGCCGCCGCTCAAATCGATCGCGCTGGCCGCCTATCCCACGCAGGACCCGGCCCAGGTCGATCTCGCCGCCGAAGAGCAGATGGCAATTCTGCAAGATCTTATCGTCAGCGTGCGCAACATCCGCGCCGAGCTGAAGATTGAGCCCCGCCAGCCCGCGCCCATCGAGGTCTACGCCGTGCCCGAAGTGCGCGCCTTGCTGGATCAGAATCGCGCCGCCATTGAGCGTCTTGCCAATGCCGAATCCATCGCCTTCTCGCCGGCCTCGCTGCCCCAGGGCGGCAACTCCCGCTCCACCGCGCGCTTCGATGTGCGCGTGCTCTATGAGAAAAAAATCGACAAGGCTGCCGAGTGCGAGCGCCTGCAAAAAGAGCTGGCGCGCATGAGCAAGGAGCAGGAGAACGCGCAACGCCAATTGTCGAACGAGCAGTTTCTCTCCAAGGCTCCGGAAGCCGTGGTCGATGGAATCCGCAAACGCAGCCAGGAACTTGTGATCCAGTTGGAAAAAACGCAAAGCGCACTGGCCGAACTCGGCTGCAACGGCCAACGGCCATGACCTCCGATTTCCCGCAATTCGATTGGGAGAGCCGCCGGGCCTCGGCACTTCTGGAGAGCGCTCTTCTCGAAGATCGCGCCACGCAGGATGTCACCACGCTCGCCGGCATCGATCCGCAACAAAAGGCCTCGGCGGTAATCGCCGCCAAGCAGGACCTCGTACTCGCAGGCTTCGGCGGCATCCGCCGCGTCTTTGAAATTTTCTCCACTCTGGAAGGCGACTTCATTACCGCACCGCAGATTGAAGCGCAGGGGGTCTCCGACGGCATCAGCCTCTCGAAGGGTCAGCCCATCGCCGTCATCCGCCACAATGCGCGGGCAATTCTCTCCTGCGAGCGCGTGATCCTGAATCTTCTACAGCACATGTGCGGAATCGCCACGCTGGCCCGTGAATTTGTAAATGCCGTCGCTGGCACCTCCGCCGTCATACTCGACACCCGCAAGACCATCCCCGGCCTGCGCTTGCTTGAAAAATATGCCGTCCGCTGCGGTGGCGCCACCAATCACCGCAACGATCTCTCCGACGGCGTACTCATCAAGAACAACCACATCGCGCTTTGTGGAGGAGTTCAGCCTGCGCTGGAAAAAATCCTCCGCAGCCGTCCCGGCTCTCTCAAAATCGAAGTGGAGGTCCGCACCCTCGACGAACTCGACGATGCCCTCCGTTGCGGGGCCGAGGCCCTGCTTCTCGACAACATGAGCGTGGACCTCATGAAGTCCGCCGTCCAGCGTGCCCGCGCCCACTCCCGCCACGTTACGCTGGAGGCTTCCGGTGGTATGAATCTTGAAAACATCCGCTCCTACGCGGAAACCGGCGTGGACTTTATCTCCGTGGGCGCCCTTACCCACTCCTCCCGTGCAGCGGACATCAACCTTAGAATTCAACTCCCTTAGGGCTACGTCCTCTTCCTGAGTGTACTTTTCTTGATTTTCTGCATCCAATTTTGAGCAGGCTGGCCCCTTAGCTCCCCTGCCTTGTAAGTGATAGATTGTTCGACATTGAGTTGTTCGACGTTGATTGTTGAACGTTGAGGCCGCTCCCTAGTCGCGTCCCTTGATTGTTTTCGTTTCGCCAGTGTGTGCATGGAACGTGTAACGCAAAGCCTGCCCATCGATTCTCCCCCCGGGAACCATTCCGCCCGTATCGTCGGTTCCGGTGAAATGGCCGAACTCACCCGCCGCTTCGACTGGGGTAAAACGCCGCTTGGGCCAATCGAAAACTGGCCCGACACGCTTCTCACCACCGTCAACTTGCTTCTGGCCACATCGCACCCCATGTTTTTCTGGTGGGGGCCCGAACTGATCCAGTTCTATAACGACGGATACCGTCCCAGTATCGGCATGGACAAGCATCCCTCTGCCCTCGGGCAGCGTGGCCCTGAGTGCTGGCCTGAGATTTGGCCGATCATCGGACCGCAGATCGAAGCGTCCATGACCCGTGGTGAATCTTCCTGGCACAGCAATCAACTGGTCCCCATATTCCGCGATGGCAGGCTCGAGGAGGTCTTTTGGACCTATAGCTACAGCCCCGTCCGCGATAAAGATGGTATTGTCCGTGGCACTCTCGTCGTCTGCAGCGAAACCACCGAGCAGGTGCTTTCCACGCGCCGCCAGCGCACGCTTATGGCGATCACGTCCCTCTCCGGCAGGCGCTCCCTCCCGGGCTCCCTGGCGGCTCATCTCATCGATACGCTCGCCGGGAATAAAGATGACATCCCTTTCGCCGCTATTTTTGAAATTGACGCCACGGGCACTGCCGGACTGATGGCGCATACGGGCGCGGAATCCGATTGCTTTTCCCCCGCGACCTGGCCGGTTTCCGAAGTGGCAAAATCCAAAGCTCCGCGGTTGCTCAACAACGTGCGGCAGCGCATCGGCCTGGTGTGCTTCCCATGGCCCGAGCCCGTGGAAAGCGCCTACATTCTCCCGGTTGGCTCCGCCGAATTGGGGACCGCAAAAGTTCTTCTCCTGGGCATTAGTTCCCGGCTTCGTTTTGATGTGCAGTATGAAACGTTCTTCCAGCTGGTTGGAAACCGCCTCGGAACTCTGTTCGACCTCAGCGATCACGAAGACAGACGAAAGCAGGACGCGCTCAATCTCAGCCTACAGCGGGCCCGCCTGGGAGAACTCTTCCATCAGGCCCCCGCCTTCATTGCCGTGCTCCGGGGCAAAGACCACGTCTTCGAAATGACGAATCCGCTTTATCAGGATCTGATCGCCTCGCGCAATGTCCTTGGCAAATCCTTGTTGGATGCCCTGCCTGAACTCGTCGAGCAGGGGATTCTCCCTCTGCTCGACCGCGTGTATCAGACCGGATTAGCCTTTAGAGCTCACAGCTTCAAGGTCAAGCTCGCCCACATCGCCGGACAGCCTCTCGAAGACCGTTACCTCGATTTTGTTTATCAGCCGGTCCGCGAGGCCGATGGCAGCATCTCCGGAATCATCGTCCTTGGCGTGGATGTCACCGAGCGCTGGCAGGCGGAGCAGGCCCTCGAAGAGAGCCGCAGCCAGGCCCAGCAGCGGCTTTCGGAATTGGAGACCATCTACCGCAGCGCCCCCATCGGGCTGGCGCTCTTCGATCCCGTCGAGTTCCGTTATCTCCGTCTTAACGACCGCCAGGTGGAGATCGTGGGCCTGCCCCGCGAGCAGGTCCTGGGAAAAACGGTTACTGAAATCGCTCCCATCCCGGGCCTTCACGAAATGTTCGAACAGGTGGCCCGCGGCATCCCGGTCAAAGACACCCTGCTGCGCGGAGAGCTTCCCACGCGTCCCGGCGAGCACCGTTACTGGACGGTGAACTACGAACCCATCTATGGACCCGACGGGACTTTGCAGGCGATTACCGCGGCCTCGCTCGAAATCACTGCGCAGAAACGGGTCGAGCGCGTTCTCATCCAGAATGAAAAACTGGTTGCGGTTGGCCGCCTCGCCAGCTCCATCGCCCACGAGATCAATAACCCCCTGGAAGCTGTGACCAATTTGCTTTTCCTGATCGGTACCACCGCGCTTCCGCCCGACGCGAAAGCCTACGTGGAGGTGGCGCAATCGGAGCTTGCCCGCGTTTCACAGATCACCTTGCAAACCCTGCGATTCCACAGGCAGTCCACCAGCGCGCGCGAAGTCCGCCTCTCCACCATCCTCGACGATTTGCTTGCCCTTTTTCACGGACGCCTCTCCAACGCGGCGCTGATCGTGGAAAAACGTTACACGCAAACACGCACGATCCTCGCTTATGAGAAGGACCTCCGGCAGGTCTTCACCAACATCGTGGAGAATGAAATCGACGCCAGCTCATTAGGCGGCAGAATCATCCTGCG
>DASZRZ010000029.1:0-4078 GCA_035548935.1 Terriglobales bacterium | reverse complement strand
TACGGCTCCGACTACAAGCTCTACGAACCGAAGAAGACCTTCCGCTTCACGGTCAGCACCACGTTCTAAGCATTCAAGCCAAACAGCACAACGAGGCTTTGGCCCTGGCGTTCACCGCGTTGTAAGGCAGCCCGTGGCGCCCGAAACCCTGTCGAATTGACGTCCATTGTGAGCCAAACCTATAATCATGAACAGAATAGCGACTCGAGACTTTTGTTGCGGTGCGGCCCCCAGCCTGCCGTCCTGAAGATTTCGGAGACTTTTCCCGACCTTGCTCAAGGAGCCCGAAACAATTCATGAAACACAACCTGTTAAGCGCCACACTGCTGGCATTGATGCTTTCCCTTCCCGCCATTGCCCAAACGAGTGCCGACGCAGCCTCGGGCGCGGCTTCGACCAAAATCGGCGTCATCGATATCCAGGCAGCCATTCTGGCCACCAATGAAGGGCGGCGCGAGTTTGAGACTCTCCAGAAGAAGTTCGAGCCCCGGCAGAATGATTTGCAGAAACTGAATCAGGATGTCGAGGAGATGAAAAAGCAGCTTCAGAACCAGGGGAGCAAGCTCAACGACGATAGCCGCAATACCCTGGTAAAGGGAATCGAAACCAAACAGAAAAGCCTGCAGCGCCAGGCCGAAGACGCCCAGAGCGAATTCCAGCAGCAGCGCGATGAAATCGCCGGGCGCATCCTGCAAAAACTCGGCCCCGTGCTCGATAAATACGCCAAGGCCGGAAACTACGCCGTAATCCTCGACGCCTCGCAGCCGTGGCCCCAGGGCCAGGTGGTTTGGGCGGCTCAGCCGGTCGACGTCACCAAGGACATTGTGGATGCTTACAACTCACAATCCGGTGTGGCTGCCGCTCCGGCGGCTCCCGCTGCTCCCAGTGCAGCCAAGCCTGCGCCAGCTGCTCCCGCGAAAGCGGCCCCGGCGGCAAAGCCAGCTGCTCCCGCCGCAAAACCAGCCCAGTAGCCTGCGCAGAATCGTTCCCAAAGGCCGCCGCTTACCCGGCGGCCTTTTTCTTTCCATCTTCCGCCTTAATTCCGTTTGTATCCCGGCGGTACAAATTCCCTTTGTGGTTTACGGAGTTGATACTTCTACGTTTCGATCTCCAGCGCCGTTGTGGTCCGGTGTTACCATCAGGCTTCGGAAATGAAACGTATGTATGGCTTTATTCGCAATGGTGGCACCGGATAAAATCGGGCCCGGCATGAAGCAGACTCACAGGCGCCACATGAGACGTCCCGTGGAAGCGGCTCTGCTGGTCCGTGGCATCGGATCAAGCGTCGCCAACGCTCAGCGCGGACACTGTGTCGATTTAAGCGAAGCGGGCGCGGGCGTAATCGTTGCCGGCGAATGGCGTCCCGGCCAGGTGGTCACAATGGAGTTAAATCCGCCTGCCGGTGGAGAGTCCGTTCTCCTCAGTGCGCGTGTCTGCCACCGCAATGAACAACGCTGCGGCTTCGAGTTCCTCGCCCCCAGTGCGCAGGCTCTCAACCTCATCCGCGCACTCTGTCCGCAGGCTTGAAGCCTTTCGCTCCGCCACGGCGCCTCAATTGACCCAGGGTGGACGCGATCCACGATCTTTTTTTTTATCCCACGTAGCCGGATCGCGGTAGTTGCCGTATTCGTCGAAAAACTTCTCGGGATCATGCTTCCGCATGTACACCTCAAACTTCTTCCCGGCGCGCCGCCGCTTCCAGCGGTAGTATGCGTTCCTTGTGCCGAAGTACCTCTCCGAAAGCAGGGTACCCACCCCGCCTCTTGGGATCAGCTTGAGATACAGGAACGCAAACAGCAGCCCGCCCAGGTGAGCCATATACGCCACCCCGCTCGGCCCCGGCTGCAACGTGCTGGCCACCACAATCAGCACCAGGATGGCAACCATGTACTTCGCCTTGATCATGAACGGCAGCGGAAACATGAAGAGCTCGCGATCCGCATACAGGATGCCAAAGGCAAGCAGCAGACCGTAGATGCCTCCCGAAGCTCCCACGGTGGGGATATCGGGCCGCGCACCCAGAATGCCCGCGTACGATACCGAAATCGTAAGCAGGGCCGCGCCCAGCACGCATACCGTATAGAACTCCAGGAAGTGCTTCCATCCCCAGTCGGTTTCCAGCTGCGCGCCAAACATCCAGAGCATCAGCATGTTGATCAGGATGTGGCCGAGCCCGCCATGCACGAAGGAATAGGTAATCAGTTGCCACAGGTAGCCGTGAGCAACCTGTGCCGGCGTAAGGGCCAGCAGCTCTTCCGCAAGAAAGGACGCCTGCGGCATCGCCAGGGCCGCAATCCTCAGCAGGAAGAACACGGCCACATTCACGATGATCAGCCACTTCACCGCCCCGGTAAACGGCGGGAAGCTCAGGCTCATTGTGTATCCGCCGCCACCGCCGTAACGGTTGCCGCCCCGGCTGGAACGTCCACCGCCACCGCCACCAAATACGCGATAGGTCGAGAGGCTCAATTCATTGCTCCGGAATTCGATTTACTGGAAAATTCTGCTTCGCCTTGCATGGCCAGAAACCTTATTGTCCCACTATGATCGACCGGAGTCGTCGAAAATCAACGCGAAAGTGCCAGGCAGATTCGATGCCGCTTCGGGCTGCCGCGTTTTGAAACCTGGCGGGGCTTTAAAATAAACTTCAAAGCATCAACTTCAAAGCAAGCTGGTACGCATGAACCGGGGAATTCCGCCGGCGGGGCGGTCTGGGCAATCACGCCCCTTCGGGGTAACATCAAAAACATGCTGCAAGCCAGCTAAAGGGAAAATATTGGCCCGACGCCTGACCGGAGTTGCACCGGCAAAATTTCCTTTGACGGCTTCCAGCGGTACCTTCTAAAAATTAACAAGGCGCCGGACGTTCACCCGCCCGCCGCCACCAGTTAAAAAAATCAGAAAGGAATACAGACTCATGGGGGAAGGCACAACCTGTCCAAAGTGCGAAGCGGATCTGGATATCGATGCGGAAGATGTAGCCGAAGGTGAAATCGTCTCCTGCTCCGACTGTGGCGCCGATCTGGAGGTGGTGACCACAGAGCCGCTCGAACTCATCGCCGTCGAGGACGAAGAGGAAGACGAGGACGATGATGACGTGGAAGAAGAAGACGAATAATGAAACAGGAGTCTCAGCCGTGCCAGCCTCAAACGAGGCGTAGTTCCGTTTTGTCCGTCACCCGCTGGCGGCGGTCCGCCTGCGCCGCCTTGCGCCCGGCTTGCGGCATCCTGCTTTGCGCAATTCTTGCGCTCTCCGCCAGCACCGCCTGGGGCGAACAACATGCCAAGCCCCTGCGCGATTATGCCCTGATCTTCGGAACCGTGTGGACGCCGGACATGCATGCCGCCAGCGGCGTCCCCATTCTGATCCGCCGTGCGGACGAGAAGAAGCCCCGCTGGCATCTGGTCTCGGATCGCAGCGGCGAATTCGCCCAGCGTGTCCCCCCGGGCAAGTTCGACTACGTGGTTTCCGCCGACCTCAGCAAGCTTAAGAGTCCCAAACCACCCAAGGGCCAAACCAAAGCAAACACAGAGCTTCCCGCGAAGGCCACCCCCGAGGTACGGGTTCAGATTAACTACGACGAACGCGCCGATATCACCCTTCGGCTTCCGTACTAGGCAAAACTAAAGGATAATAAAGGCATCCCGTGTAGCGGGCCGGAGGTAAGGTGAAGCCAGCTCTTAAAGCAGCTTTGTTCGTAGCATCGATCGTGCTCGCCGGCTTTTCCGCCCTTGAGCAGGATGCTCTGGCACAAAAGGACCGGCAGTTTGCGCCCCGTACCCTCGTGGGGCAGGTTACCGATCCCGAGGACAAGCCCCTGGCTGATGCCGTTGTCTACCTCAAGAATCTTAAAGACCTCTCGGTTAAGACCTACATCTCCGACCAGGAGGGAAACTACCGCTTCAATGCCCTGTCTCCCAATGCCGACTACGAGGTTCGCGCGGAATCTAATGGCCGCCGCAGCGATACCAAAACCCTCAGCTCCTTCGACAGCCGAAAGCTTGTCACCATCCATCTTCGAGTCCGATAGAGATATTAGGATCCAATAACGATCCATTCGACCTTCCGGACCTGCCC
>DASZRZ010000028.1:0-1598 GCA_035548935.1 Terriglobales bacterium | reverse complement strand
GGCAAGGGCGGCTCCTTAAAGGTCGTAACCACGAATATGCTGCCCGGCTACATCCGCAAGAACGGCGTCCCCTATAGCGGAAACGCCGTGCTCACCGAGTACTTCGACCGCTTCGATCTTGATGGCAATTCTTATTTGATCCTGACCCAGATCGTGGAAGACCCGCTGTATTTCAGCGAGCGCCTGATTACCAGCGAACACTACCGGCGCGAGCCGGATGGAGCCAGGTGGGATCCCAGCCCCTGCACCGCAAGGTAAATAGATTTGATTTGAATTCTCGGCAGGAACCTGAAAATCCTGCCTGCGTGGATGAAAAGCGGATTCCTAGGAGAGGAATCCGATCGCGCGCCCGCCCAGCCCTACGCCAAACCACAGCGCCAGGGAGATAAACGCCATGCTCCATCCCGTGCCGCCGGAAACCTGCTCCGAGCGCGTCACCTTTCGATAAGCGGTGAAATGGAAGAGGATGCTGACGAACAGAAACGCCATTTTAATTTTGAATGGCTGGCTGTCATAGCAGCGGTCGGCTTCGGATGCGAAAAGAAGATATCCGGTCCCCAGCATTACGGCCAGGGCTCCGAGCGTCCACGGGGCCAGGTCGCTGGCCAGCTGTGATACCGGCTGCGGCTTCATCATCAGGCCCATGAGCCGCAGGTCCACAATCACAATGGAGCCGAAGAGCATGGCAAGCGCCAGCAGATGGAAGGTCTCAACCACGGGAAATGCGGCGCCATGGTTGCGCACCCAAACGCCGGGAAAGGATGCATGCGCCCAAAGGAACACCGGATGTAGAGCCGTCCAGAACGAAGCCCAAGCAGAACTCATGATCGAAGCCTTTTAGTGAAAAACGTTGTACGCCGTAGCCCGTCCAAACAGGACCACTCCCGTCCAAAGCGCCAGCGAAATTCCGGCGATCACCCGCGCGCCGGTAGGCGACTTCGCCATTGGATCCCACGTGTCAACTTTGGGAAGGGTGTGGAATTGAAAGACCGCCGCATTCAGCCCCGCCAGTACCAGCAGCGCGATCTTGATGCGGAAATAGACGCTCAGGTAAAGCTCAACCGGGGCCGACCAGAACAACAGCCCTCCGGTGATGAACATCAGCATGAACCCCCAGACGCAGAAGCGCATGATCTGGCGGAACACTTCCCCCACCGGCTGGTGCTTCATGCCCACGCCCAGCAGGCGCAGGTCAAACCACACCACCGTGCCCACCGAAACGGCGAGGCCTAAAACGTGCGTGGTCTCAATGATGGGAAAAAGCCAAACTGACTCTCGAATGGAGGTGCTCAGGCTGGTGTTTTGAATCCACTGGCAGATATCTACAGGCGACATATTTCTACTGATCCCCTGAACTCGCAGACTGGGGCATTAACCTCTCACTGATTCACGGCAGTTCTGGCGGGGAAAGCCCCGGATCATCAGCTAAAAGGACCTGATCGAAGGATGCTCCCATGTGAACCACGGGTATCGGCCCTTGTAAATGCGGGCGCCCGTGGAATCCACAGGCACCCTTGCTGAAGAGGCGAAAAAGACTATTTAAAGCTGCCTTGCCACTTGAAGCCGTCCGAAGGACGCTCAATGCTCATCATGCGCAG